>JBBTIN010000021.1:0-3274 GCA_038059935.1 Nitrospirota bacterium | reverse complement strand
TACTGACATTTTGTTCTGGCTGTTACACTGACATTTTGTTTAGGCTATCACAGGGGTAGAGAATTGTCTTGACATGGCGGGGTCTGTTTGGATAGACTCGCAAAGTTCGACTCTATTTTTCTGGGATTTTTTCAGAAAAATGGGGTTGGTAGATTTTTTTAAAGATGGGAAGCGATTGGTATGCCGACAATTAATCAATTAGTCCGGTTTGGGCGGACGGCCCCGAAGACGAAAACAAAGACACCGGCGTTACGTCAAAACCCGCAGAAACGCGGAGTTTGTGTGCGTGTTTATACGACGACGCCAAAAAAGCCAAACTCGGCTTTGCGAAAAGTAGCCCGTGTTCGGTTGACCAACGGGATGGAGGTCACGTCTTATATTCCGGGTGTGGGGCATAATCTTCAGGAGCACTCCATTGTGTTGGTTCGTGGTGGTAAAGTAAAAGATTTGCCGGGGGTTCGGTATCATATTGTTCGTGGCACGCTGGATTCTGTTGGTGTAGCGAACCGGAAACGCAGTCGGTCGAAATATGGCGCAAAGACGCCAAAAGCAGCAAAGGAATAATCTCTAAATGTCACGTCGTCGGCTTTTTATAAAAAAAGAAGTATCGCCTGATCCGAAGTTTAGGAGCAAGTTGGTCTCTAAGATGGTCGGAATTGTTACCAAGCAGGGAAAGCGGTCTATTGCGGAAATGATTTGTTATGGTGCGTTTGATCTCATTGAGGCAAAGGTGGGAACGGATCCGATTGAAATTTTCAAGAGTGCTGTTGATCGCATTAAGCCTGCTGTCGAGGTTAAGTCTCGTCGCGTGGGCGGGGCTTCGTATCAAGTTCCAGTTGAGGTTCGTGCTGATCGAAGAATTGCGTTAGGGCTTCGTTGGTTGATCTTGAACGCGAAGAAGCGTGCGGGAAAGAGTATGCGAGAGAAATTAGCCGCAGAGATTATTGATGCCTCGAATAACACGGGTGGCGCAGTAAAGAAGAGAGAAGATGTCCACAGAATGGCCGAAGCCAACAAGGCTTTCGCGCACTATCGCTGGTAATCTTTATTTTACAGTTTGAGAAGGTGGGGGAGCGTTCCTCGCCTTTTTTTGTTTTTTTGAGGTCGTTGTTTTTATATGGCAAGAGATTGTTCAATAGCAAAAACGAGAAATATTGGCATTATGGCCCATATTGACGCCGGAAAAACGACCACGACCGAGCGATTACTTTTTTACACAGGAATGACCCATCGCATTGGTAATGTGGATGAGGGAAACACCGTGATGGACTGGATGGAGCAGGAGCGTGAGCGTGGCATTACGATTACTTCCGCCGCGATCACCTGTTTTTGGAAAGATCATCGCGTTAACATTATTGATACGCCTGGGCATGTGGATTTCACCATTGAGGTGGAGCGTTCGCTGCGTGTTTTAGATGGTGCCGTTGCCGTGTTTGATTCGGTGCAAGGGGTCGAGCCGCAGTCCGAAACGGTTTGGCGGCAAGCGGATCGCTACGGGGTTCCTCGCATTGCCTATATGAATAAGATGGATCGCATCGGTGCCAATTTTTATACGAGTGTTCAGACGATTGTTGATCGGCTGGGAGCGCGTCCTGTTCCGATTCAGCTTCCAATTGGAAGCGAGTCTGAATTTAAGGGTCCTGTTGATCTGATTGAAATGAAGGCCTACATCTTTAATGATGAGTTGGGCGCAAAATATGTGACTACTGATATTCCAGATGATCTCAAAGAATCTGCGGCTTCTTATCGTGATAAAATGATTGAGGCGGCATCGGATTGTGATGATGCGTTGATGGAAAAATATCTCAATGGTGAGCCCATTTCAAACGATATGATTAAGGCGGCACTCAGAAAAGGAACATTAGAGATGAAGATTGTTCCCGTCTTGTGTGGTTCTTCCTTTAAGAATAAGGGTGTGCAGCCTTTGCTGGATGCCGTGCTTGACTATTTGCCCTCTCCTTTGGATGTTCCTCCAGTGAAGGGGATTGATCCAGTGAATGGCGGAGAGTTGGTGCGTAAGACAGATGATGCAGAGCCGTTCTCTGGGCTTGCGTTTAAAATTATGACGGATCCATTTGTGGGTCAGTTAACTTTTTTTAGGGTTTATTCTGGCACGTTGCAGGCGGGTTCTTATGTTTATAACGCAACGCGTGATTCAAAGGAGCGGATTGGGCGTATCTTAAAGATGCGTGCAGACAAGCGAGACGATGTAAAAGAAGTCTACGCGGGAGAGATTGCCGCTGCGGTTGGATTAAAAGGCACGCTGACGGGGGACACGCTTTGTAGAGAAGAAAGTCCGATTTTGTTGGAGGTAATGCATTTTCCAGAGCCGGTTATTTCTCTGGCGATTGAGCCAAAGACAAAGGTTGATCAGGAGAAGATGGGTCTGGCATTACAAAAATTGGGACAAGAAGACCCTTCACTTCGCATTACATCGGATGAAGAGACAGCTCAAACCATCATTTCTGGAATGGGAGAGTTGCATCTTGAGATTATTGTAGATCGTCTTAGAAGAGAGTTTAAAGTAGATGCCAATGTTGGCAAGCCGCAGGTGGCTTATCGCGAAACCATTCAGGGAAAAGCAGAAGCCGAGGGAAAGTACATTCGGCAGACGGGCGGTCGCGGTCAGTATGGGCATGTCTGGTTGAAGGTTGAGTCAAGGGAGCCTGGCAAAGGGTTTGAGTTTGTCAATAAGATTGTGGGTGGTGCCATTCCAAAGGAATATATCTCGGCCATTGAAAAAGGCATACGAGAGGCAATGACCGCTGGTGTGTTGGCGGGCTATCCGGTGGTGGATGTGGGTGTGACGATTTTTGATGGATCGTATCATGATGTGGATTCTTCTGAAATTGCGTTTAAGATTGCAGGCTCCATGGCGGTCAAAGAAGCGCAACGGCGGGCAACGCCGGTCTTACTTGAGCCAACGATGGACTTAGAGGTTGTTATCCCGGATGAGTATATGGGTGATGTCATTGGCAACTTGAGCTCGCGTCGCGGAAAGATTTTAGGGATGAAGATGCGTGGTGGTGCACAGGTGGTGACGGCGTTGGTGCCTCTTTCAGAGATGTTTGGTTATGCAACCGAGTTGCGTTCGATGACGCAAGGTCGAGGCGTGTTTACAATGCAATTTAAGCAATACGACGTTGTCCCAAAGATGGCTTCTGACGAGATTATCTCGAAACATCAAGGAGCAAAGGCCGAGAAATAATCACCCTAGCGGAGTGAGTCGGCTTGATGGCCGCCTGAAAAGTGAATCCCTCCGCTTCAAGGGGAG
>JBBTIN010000020.1:0-9023 GCA_038059935.1 Nitrospirota bacterium | reverse complement strand
CGATCAGGCAATAAACGAGTCTTTTTATTTCATGAGGTAGCCCTGATGTTTGTGAAGTGGCACCTGTCAGGGACAAATAAACGAACTCCATTGCGAGTTACTTTTAGACTGTGATAGCATAAACACAATTATAAAGGAGTTTGTTTTATGAATGAAGAAAACAAGATGACCCCATTGGGGAAGAATTTCGCGCTTTGGATTGTTGCCGGGCTTTTGATGGTCTTTCTTTTTAAGATTTTCAATATGCCCCAAACGCCGGTTTCATCTGAACTGAATTTTTCAGACTTTATGATGAAGACCGAGAAGGGGGATGTCGCGGAGGTCACCATTCGGGACAATGCGATTCGTGGCGTCTTAAAAGATGGGAAGCACTTCAAAACCTACACGGCCTTTTATCCCGATCTGGTGAAGATTTTACGCGAACGCGGGGTGCAGATTACGGCCGCACCGCCGGAAGAGCCACCGTGGTATATGGTCTTCCTGATGACATGGGGGCCGTTTATTCTTTTTATCGGACTTTGGGTTTTCTTCATGCGGCAAATGCAAATGGGGGGCAATAAGGCACTCTCCTTTGGGAAAAGCCGTGCGCGAATGGTCGGTGATGATCAAAAAAAGATCACGTTTGCCGATGTCGCGGGTGTGGACGAGGCGAAACATGAGGTACAAGAGATCATTGAATTTCTGAAAGACCCGCCCAAATTTCAAAAATTAGGAGGAAGAATTCCGAAAGGGGTTTTGGTTGTTGGCCCTCCTGGAACGGGAAAAACGTTGCTGGCAAAGGCCATTGCGGGAGAAGCTGGCGTTCCTTTTTTTTCCATCTCAGGATCTGACTTTGTCGAAATGTTTGTCGGTGTGGGTGCGTCGCGTGTACGCGCCCTTTTTGAACAAGGGAAAAAACATGCCCCTTGTATCATTTTCATTGACGAGATTGACGCAGTGGGAAGGCATCGCGGTGCGGGGCTTGGCGGCGGACATGATGAACGCGAACAAACATTAAATCAATTGCTCGTTGAGATGGACGGATTTGAAACATCAACGGGTGTGATTTTGGTTGCTGCGACCAATCGTCCCGATGTTCTGGATCCGGCATTGCTCCGCCCGGGCCGATTTGATCGGCAGGTGATTGTCAATCGTCCCGATATCAAAGGGCGTCTCGAGATATTAAAAGTACACACGAATGGAAAGATTCCGATGGCCAAGGATGTGGTGTTAGAGACGATTGCGAGAGGCACACCTGGTTTTTCTGGTGCCGATCTTGGGAACCTGATTAACGAAGCGGCACTTCTGGCGGCTCGTAAGGAAAAAACAGAGGTATATATGTCGGATTTTGAGCATGCGAAAGACAAAGTCTTGATGGGCGTTGAGCGAAACAGCATGGTCATTTCTCCAGCGGAGAAAAGGATTACCGCGTACCACGAGGCGGGTCACACGCTTGTTGCGAAGATGATTCAGGGTACAGACCCAATTCATAAGGTAACGATTGTTCCCCGTGGCCGCGCGCTGGGGCTGACGATGCAGTTACCGACGGATGATCGGCATAATTACAATCGGGAATATCTCTATAACAACATTGCCATTATGATGGGCGGGCGTGTTGCGGAAGAGCTGGTGATGAAAGATATGACCACCGGCGCGGGAAACGATATTGAACGCGCGACTGATCTGGCGCGGAAAATGGTTTGCGAATGGGGCATGAGTGATAAAATGGGGCCGCTCACCTTCGGGAAAAAAGAGCAGGAAATTTTCTTAGGCCGTGAAATTTCGCAACATCGCGATTTTTCAGAAAGCACCGCGATTGATATTGATAAAGAGGTCAAGCGGTTGGTCGTGGAGAATTACGAACGGGCAACCTTGTTGATTAAAACGCACATGAAGGCGTTGGTGGCCTTGGCCGAAGCACTCCTTGAAAAGGAATCGCTGGACGGCCCGGAAATTGATCGAATCGTTCAATCTAATATGCCAGAAGCCGTCGCCGCATAAGTGGCCCGGCCACACCGAGAACGACTGCTATCGCAGTCTATCCCCTCTCTCGTTGGTCGAGGTAAGACAGGCTGGGGGTTATGCAAATAGTTAATACATCTGTAGCGGCTTTCCCCCAAAACCTTTTATGACCAGACAACCTTCTTTCTGGGTATGCGGTGATTATCGCCTTTCTCTTTCAAAACATCCCTTGATCATGGGCATCTTGAATGTTACGCCGGATTCTTTTTCCGATGGCGGGTTTTTCATGAATACGGATCGTGCCGTTTTGCATGCCGTTCAAATGGAACAGGAGGGGGCGGATATCATTGATATTGGCGGGGAGTCCACGCGGCCGAATTCTGCGCCCGTTTCCGAAAAAGAGGAAATCAAACGGGTTTTGCCGGTGATTCGTGCCCTGATCAAAAAAATAAAAATTCCCCTTTCAATTGATACCACAAAAGCGGAGGTCGCAAAAGTGGCCATCGAAAATGGGGCTTCAATTATTAATGATGTCAGCGGGTTCACGCGTGATTTACAAATGTTTTCAGTTGCACAAAAGTTAAAAGCAGGGATCGTGATGATGCATAGCCAGGGAACCCCAAAGACAATGCAAAAAAATCCGAGATATCAAAACGTGACCAAAGAAATTTATTGCTTTTTAGAAAGGCAGATTGCAAAGGCCGTTGAAATTGGAATTCCGAAAAAGCGAATTGTGGGCGATCCGGGCATTGGTTTTGGCAAGACGGTTCATCATAACTTGACGCTTTTGAATCATCTTGCCGATTTTTTACCGCTTGGGGTTCCGATTTTGGTTGGGCCTTCACGAAAATCGTTTATTGGAAAGGTTTTGTCGTGCGCCAATGAGAAAGATAAAACGAGTCAATCTAATTCGGCCAACCCGCTTGATCGTTGGGAGGGAACCGCAGCGGCAGTTGCGATTTCGGTTTTACGTGGGGCAAGCATTCTTCGGGTTCATGATGTTGCCGCGATGATGCGTGTCTCGCGCGTTGCGCATGCCATTGGGGAGGGGAAGATCGTCTCAATATGACGCATGGGAAAACGATCAGATCTCGGGACAATTTTTAGAGGGGTCCCTCACTTTTATTTTTTTTGGTACTGATCCAGTTGATCAAAATATAAAGCCCATAGCCAATGAGAAAGACGGATAACAGGAACCAAAAATTTCCGATAATGTCGGGATGATGATCGGCCATATAAAAAACGCCAGCCAATACGGAGCAAATTGTTAAAACCATGAGCCAAAGTGTTAAAAGCGGATTCATGAATTTCCTTTCAGTGTTAATTCTTCTTTCCCGAAGAACGTAAATCGTCACGCAATTTTTTTGCGTGGAATGAGGCCAGTCTGGCTGATTTTAACGCAGGCTGAAGCGATCTTTTTTTTGAAAAAAACACCGCTTCTTCCGCACGCTTCCTTATTTCCTTGATCTGCTTGAGCACCTTTTTTTGATTTCCGATTTTGCGCTGGTGGAGCAGATTGGGGAGATGATCCAACTCCTCAATCATCTTTTCTCCAAACGTAATGATCTCATGCGCATGCCCCTCGCTCCCATGTAAAATCATCTCCTCTGAAAGACGATAGACAATATTGGCCGTTTGCAGCGGATCATCGTTTCCATGCGCCATCGCTATCGGGATTAAAATCAAAAATAAAACGAATGCCACGCGTTGCATTTTTGCTCTCTCCTATTGTAAAAACAACGTTGAACGTAACACCCCTGCTTCATAAGATCAAGTGATGAACAATTCTTGCCCACTCTCATGAAAATACAGGGTTATCGGTTTCTACCGGCTTTGCGAATCAATATGGAAAACTTCAACATGAAAAATAAAGAAGCAGACGCAGCGTAGGTCATATGCAAATTTCAACTAAAAAATGGATTGACTCCGCTCTATTTATTCTAACCCTAATCGCCGCGAGCCTGACTGATACAAAAAACAGCCTTGCGTCTTTTGATGTTCAACAAGGAGAGGTGAGCGGCGTTGGACTTTGGGGCGTTCATTTTATTTCGGAGACAGAGGGGTGGGCCTCCGGGGCCGAAGGGGTGATCCTTCATACAAAAGACACCGGCAAAAAATGGCGCGTTATTTATAAAAATTCAAAAGAGCGGTTTTCTGCAATCCATTTCCCCACGCCGCTTGTTGGATTCGCCGCCAGCTGGACCGGCGCGATTTTCTCCACAACCGATGCCGGAAGAAACTGGGTTGAAAATGTTCCGCCGGTCCGCGCGTGGTTGTGGGATGTTCACTTTTTGAATGCCCAATTAGGATTTGCCGTTGGAAACAATGGGCTGATTCTCGGCACGAAGAATGGCGGAAAAAAATGGGCGATCTTGCACCAAGATCAAAAGGCTGGCCCTTTTTTAGGTGTTCATTTTGTAGACACAAAATTCGGATGGGTTGTCGGATGGAACGGCGCAATTTTACAGACGAATGATGGCGGGGCAAATTGGATGAGACAAAAAAGCAATACAGGGCAACCGCTTGAAGATGTCACTTTTATCAACACACAGATCGGATGGGCAGTCGGTCGCAATGGCGTGATCCTTCATACAAAAGATAGCGGGGCACATTGGGAAAATCAAGAAAGCGGCGTGGATCGAATGCTGCTTTCCGTTCATTTTCAGTCTGCCCGTGTTGGTTTTATTGCCGGGGGGGCGGGAAGTGTTCTGAAGACCGACGATGGCGGCGACTCATGGAGAAAACAATCGGCCGGAACGGATCAAACCCTTGAAGCCGCTTCGTTTTCAGACGAAAAAAATGGATGGGGCGTGGGGTGGGGCGGAACCATCGTTCATACAAAAGACGGTGGGCTCAATTGGGAAACACAAAATTATGGATTTTCGGATCGCCTTTTCCGTATCCAATTGATGAGCCAAACGGGTTTTATTTTCGGAGAGGCTGGAACAATTTTTTATACCGATAACAAAGGGGCCGATTGGAACAGGATTGAAAGCGGCGTGGAAGAGGCAATTCTGTCGGCTCACTTTACTTCAGCCAAAGAGGGATGGGCGGTTGGAGAAGCCGGACTGCTTCTTCATACAATGGATGGGGGAAGAAATTGGATAAAACGGCCTCAATTGATTGATGCCCCGTTTCAAGGCGTTTTTTTCATGAATCGCGATGTGGGTTGGATTGTTGGCGAAAAGGGGATTATTTTCAAAACGGAAAACAGAGGGGAGAAGTGGCGTTTTCAATTGAGTAATACGACGGCAACCTTAACTGATGTTGCGTTTCTTGACACGCAGAACGGATGGGCAACCGGGGAGGCCGGGGCACTGCTTTATACGCATAATGGCGGTGCAACATGGAGATTGTTTCATCTTCAAACGACAGCCACGCTTAATCGTGTTATTTTTCAAGGAAGAAATGGATTTGTCGTTGGAGAGGATGGAACAATTCTGACATCGGGTGATCGTGGCAAAACATGGACTGCTCGCAATGGAAAAACGGATATGGGGCTTCAAGACATTTCGATGTTGGGGGAAGTCGGGTATGCCGTCGGCGATTTGGGAACCATTCTACGCACAGCCGATTCTGGAAAAACGTGGAAGGCAGAAGACAGTCCTGTTGCCCAACGGCTAAATAGTGTTTTTTTTACATCAGCGCATGAGGGGTGGGTTGTGGGACGAGGGGGAGTGATTTTGCGATACCGTCCAACGGATTAGAGAATTTTCAAACCCGCCCTGACATCCAACCCAAATCAATATAGATGAGACCGACACCCGATCGCACTACCGAATGGTTTGTTCCTCAATTTGGCCCGAAGAAATTGAGAGCCGCAATGGGCCTGCTCTTTCTTCCCTATACCGGCATGGTCCTTTCCTATACGATTATCGGCGCAATGTTGGCGTCCGTTATTCATTGGGATCGCGTTCTTGCCATTGTTCTGATTTATTTTTTTGGATTAGGGGTTGCCGCACATGCGCTCGACGCAATTGGTGGATCGGGCGGCGTCAAACCCTGGGGCAATCATTTTTCAAAAAAAGGACTGATCTCTGTTGCAAGCCTCTCACTGATTTTTTCGTATGGGATTGGTCTTTTTTATATTGTTACGGCCACTCCGTGGCTTTTGATCATTGCCCTGCTCGAAGGATTTTTTTTGTTTGCCTATAATCTGGAACTCTTTCACGGCCGATTTCACACCGATTTTTGGTTTACTTTCTCGTGGGGCGTTTTGCCGGTTATCGCCGGATTTGTGATACAAACCAATCGCGTTTCTCTTTCCGCACTGATCGTTTCAGTTGCAATGGGGGCTGTGAGTCTCATTGAGATTAACGCCTCTCGTCCTTACAAAGAGATCAAACGATCAGGAGAAAATAGCCCGCATCTGGTTCGATATGAAACGATTTTAAAATCAGTTTCACTTTCTGTTATATTGCTCGCGGGAGGAATGATCTTATGGAGACAATCACATTAGGGGGCGGCTGCTTTTGGTGCTTGGATGCGGTCTTTTCCGCATTGAAGGGCGTGGATCAGGTCTGTTCTGGTTATGCGGGCGGCCATGTTGTTTCCCCGACGTATCATCAAATTTGCACCGGAACGACGGGACATGCCGAAGTGGTTCAAGTTTCGTTTGAGCCAACTGTCATCTCACTAAAAGAAATACTCACTGTCTTCTTTGTATTACATGATCCCACCACGCTCAATCGTCAGGGGGGTGATATTGGGACACAATATCGCTCTGCCATTTTTTATCATTCAGAAACACAAAAACCCATTGTGCAAATGGTCATGGATGAAATGAAGGCGATTTGGAGCGCGCCGATTGTAACAGCGGTCTCGCCATTGGATTTATTTTATCCTGCAGAAGATTATCATCAGCACTACTATGCGCAAAATCCGAGTCAGGGGTATTGTCAGGCGGTCATTGCGCCTAAAATGGTGAAACTACGAAAGCAATTTGCGGATTATTTGGGTTAGGGAAAAGTAGAAACAGACGCCCCCATCTGTTTTTTCTTCGGAAGCGGAGCGGTCTCTTCCGGAGAGAGAAAAAAACCCGCCTCATGAAATCGTGTTTTTAATTTTTCATTTTTCGAATCGAGCCTCAAGGCGCGTGCCCAAACCTCGCGGGTTTTATCCTTCTGATTCTCTTTCAAATAAACCTCGCCCAAATGCTCCAAAATAACCGGATCATCGGGTGCCAAGACAACAGCCTTTTCAAGTAAAGACAACGCCTCTTTGGTCTTGCCCTGTTTATAATAGGCCCAGCCCAGACTATCCATAATATACCCATCTTCTGGACGAATCTTCAGCGCGCGATCAATGAGAGAGACCGCCTCATCCAGAAAAATGCCGCGATCCGCATAGGTATAGCCCAGATAGTTGAGCGACATGACATGATTGCCGTCTATCGCAAGTGCGCGCTTCATCTCCAAAACCAATTTGTCAAACAAGTTGATCTTGTCATAAGTCACACCCAGATGAAAATGCAGACTAGGCTGATTGGGGCTGATCTCAATTCCCTCTAAAAAACGCTCGACGGCATCTTCAAATTGCTCCGATTCATACAAAACCAATCCCGTCAATAGGTAGGCCTCATGCCTCTTTTGATCCACCAAAATCGCATTTTCCCCTGCAGAAAGTGCCTCCGGATATTTTTTTAGCCGATAGAAATAAATCTCTCCCAATCGAAGGTGCATGTCATACCGATTCTCTCCTTGTGCAAGCATTTCTTGATAGGTTTGGATGGCCTGATCATACTGCTCGGTCCCTTCATACAAAGAGGCCAAATAGGACTTCATTTTAGAAGAGAGCGGCTGGATATCCATGACTTTCTGCAAGGCGTCCAGCGCATTTTTATATTCCTTCTGCTCCGCCCAAAGCAGCGATATCTTTAGCAAAAAATCGGAATTCTTGGGGTCGGAAGCGGAAAGTTGATTGAGAATGGTCATGGCTTCTGGAAAGGCCTTTTTCTCGGTCAGAATAGCGACCAAGCGCATCCCGGCCTCTTCGTGATCCAGATGGCTTTGTTTTAGAATATGCCGATAGATCTTTTCCGCCTCTTCGAATTTTTCTAAAAATTCATAAAGCGAAGCCGCCGAAAGATGCGCGTGGAGAAAAGCGGGATGTAGTCGCGCGGCTTCTTGATAATGTTCAATTCCTTTCGCGTACTCCTTTTGGCCGGCATAGAGTTTCGCCAAATAATAATGACCGATATGAGATTCGGGATCGGCAAGCAATCCCCTTTGCGCCACGACAATCGCTTCATCCAGACGTTGTTCCTTGGCCAAAAACTCGGCAAGATTTAAATAGCCTTCGATCTCGTTAGGAGCCTGCTCAATGATTTTATGGTAGGTGGCAACCACGCTTTCAAATGAATCTCCCGCCGCATAAAGATCGGCCAAGAGGTTCAAGATTTCATGATCTCCCGGTTTTAATTGATTTGCCTTTTCAGCGAGGGCCACTGCATTTTTTAATTCGCCAATGCGTGCCGATGAGACGGCCATGCGTGTCATTAGAAAGGGAGAGTTTGGATCATTCGGCTCTGCCTTCTTGTATGCCTCTAACGCCTTCTCAAATTGTCCCTCTGTTTCATGCCGAAGCCCCGACATGACATGATAGTACGATTCTGCGGAAACAGATGGAGCCGTTTTTGAGCTGGTGGAAGGACTAGAAACGGGCGGAGACGCGTTCAGCGTTTTAGGGTGAACAAAAACAAAAGAAGATGAAATGGCAAAAACAATCAGAAATACAAGGTGCTTCATAGAGACCTCTGCTGATATTTTGTTTACGACAACGAATCACTATTTGGCTTCCGACTTTCTTTTGGGGTGATATTGATCTCATCGGGCTCCGACATCCCTTTTTTGAAGCCGCGCAACGCTTTGCCAAGACCCGTTCCGATTTCAGGCAGTTTTCCGGCGCCAAAGATTACGAGCGTAATCAATAAAACAACCAAAAGCTCTGGAAACCCAATTCCAAACATACGGACACCCTACTGAAGTATAGGCTTTACTGCCAGAACCTGTCAAACAATGTAGTGGGTCCTTAATCCGGACGTAAGGGGATATTGAGTGGGGTGTTGGAGTTGAGGGGGATGA
>JBBTIN010000019.1:0-42283 GCA_038059935.1 Nitrospirota bacterium | reverse complement strand
CCCATTATGATCTATCCGCTCCCATCCCGGTAACCTTTAATTTGATCTATAACGCTTGACTTAAAATCCGTACTACATATAGTATAGAGCCTGTTTTTGTTCTCCATAGGAAAGGTAAAATAGGGCGTAGACTGCTAACAGATCGGTTTGATGATGCTGGAAAATTTATCCAAAAGATTTGAAACACTTCTCAATAAAATTCGTGGAAGAGGTGTTCTAACAGAACAAAATATTGATGAGGCATTGCGTGAGGTGCGTCTGGCACTCCTAGAAGCCGATGTCCATTTTAAGATTGTTAAGTCGTTCATAGACGATGTTCGGAAAGCCGCGGTGGGAAAAGAGGTGTTGGCCTCTCTCACCCCAGGACAGGCACTGGTCAAAATCGTTTGGCAGGAACTCTGCCAATTGATGGGAACGGAAAGTTCCGGCATTTCGTTTCCAGTGGCACCGTCTGCCAATCCGACAAAAGTAATGCTCGTCGGATTACAAGGAAACGGCAAGACAACCACTGCGGCGAAACTCGCGCGATTTTATAAACAAAAGGGGAAGCAGGTTTTGTTGGTGGCTGCCGACTTGAAACGCCCTGCCGCGTGTGAGCAACTACAAACTTTGGGCAATGAGATTGGCGTGCCCGTGATGATGCCGCGATTAGGCGAAGATGTTTTTTCAGTGATTTACACCGCGTTGGAAACGGCAAAACAACAAGCAATTGATCTTCTAATTATTGACACGGCCGGACGTGTTGCCGTGGATGAAGCCGAGATGGAAGAGATTCGTCAGATGAAATCGCGCTTTTCTCCAGAAGAGGTTTTGCTGGTTTCCGATGCGATGGCCGGACAAAACGCCGTCAGTGTTGCAACGCACTTTCATGAAACAGTAGGACTCACTGGCGTGATCCTGACCAAGACCGAAGGCGATGCGCGCGGGGGGGCTATTTTATCTGTCCGCGCCGTCACCGGTGCGCCCATTAAATTTATTGGCACAGGCGAAAAGGTAGACGCGTTAGCGCTTTTTCATCCCGATCGAATTGCGTCAAAAATTCTAGGAATGGGAGATATCCTTTCGCTCGTTGAGATGGCCGAGAAAAGTTTTTCTTTAGAGCAGGCGACAGAACTTCAAGAAAAGGTGCGTACCGATCAATTGACGCTTGAAGATTTTAGAGACCAGTTAAAGCAGATCAAGAAAATGGGCAGTATGACAAAAATTTTGGAGATGCTCCCAAAAGGGGCGGGGATCCCGAATCTCGGCTCACCCGATCAGATTGAAAAAGAGTTGCGTTATACCGAAGCGATCATCTCCTCCATGACTTCTATTGAACGGAACAATCCCGATATCATCAATGGCAGTCGCAGAATAAGGATTGCGAATGGAAGCGGAACTTCCGTGCAAGAGGTGAATCGTTTTCTAAAAAAGTTTTTTGACGCGAAAAAAATGTTTAAGGCAATGTCGGCAAGAGGGGGCTTTAGTGGGTTCAAAAAACCGCTCAAGCAAATGTTTTCATTAGGATAATAAGGAGATAGCAAATGGCAGTTAAAATTAGGCTCGCGCGAATGGGACGACATAAACGTCCGTTTTATCGTATTGTCGTGGCGGATTCCAATGTGGCACGAAACGGAAAGGTTATTGAAATTTTAGGGACGTACGATCCTTACGATGCAGCAACCAAAATCAATGAAGAAAATGCCGTTCGGTGGATTAAACAAGGGGCGGTTGCAACCGATACGGTCAGAACCCTTTTTAATAAAACAGAGATTTATAAGAAGTCGGCTGTAAAGGAGAATGTGGCGGGTTAAGTCGTGGGTGGCAGATGGAGGTGAAAAATGAAAGATCTAATTGAGTATATTGCAAAGTCGTTAGTGGATCGGCCGGAAGAAGTTTCTGTACAGGAAACGGAAGGTGAGAAGACCACCATTATTGAATTGCGTGTTGCCAAAGAAGATTTAGGCAAGGTGATCGGGAAGATGGGAAAAACGGCACGATCCATGCGAACCATATTAAACGCGGCCGCAACAAAAATTGGCAAACGCTGTGTCCTCGAGATTCTGGAATAATCCCTTTGATTATTGAACCAAACGCTTCAGAAGGGGTTACAATTGGCATTGTGACGACGGCAGTGGGTCTGCAAGGGGAAATTAAATGTTCCTTCTTAACTGATTTTCCAGATCGGTTTCATCGCCTTTCTCATGTTACGATTCGGACAAAGACGGGAGAGACTGCTTTGTATCGGATCAAGCGGGTGCGGCTTGCTCATTGGTTTGTTTATCTTTTTTTAGATGGGGTTCATTCAAGGGAACAGGCCGACGCGCTTCGGGGTGGTGCCGTACAGATTTCTGATCAGGAACGACTTCCTTTACCGCCCGATCAATACTATCGAGACCAGATCATTGGCCTTGACGTTTTTACCGAAGTAGGGGCGTCTTTGGGGAAAGTAGATTCTGTGTTAGAGACAGGAGGAAATGACCTTTATGTCGTTAAAGCGGGGAGCCGAGAGTATTTGATTCCGGCACTGAAATCGGTCGTTAAAAAAGTGGATCTTCTAAAAAAAGAGATGATCATTACCCCAATGGAGGGGTTGTTGGATTTGTAAAAGATGAAGTGTGTTTTATTAACCCTTTTCCCGGAGATGGTCCGGCCCCATTTTGATCACAGCATTTTGAAACGCGCGCGTGAGAAGGGGCTTTTAGATGTAGAGATCGTTTCGCTGCGTGATTTTGGCATGGGAAAACATCATGTAACGGATGATGTTCCTTACGGGGGCGGGCCTGGAATGGTGTTAAAACCGGAACCCATCTTTGCCGCGTTAGAGGCCATTCGTAAAACACATCCAGCGGGGGATTTTCGCGTTCTTGTCCCTTCTCCTTCTGGCGTTGTTTTTCATCATGCAATGGCTTTTGATTTCTCAAAAGAAGAAAAAGTACTTGTGTTTATTTGCGGACGATATGAAGGCATTGATGCGCGGGTTTTAGAAGGAATTGCTGGTGAAGAAATTTCAGTTGGGGATTATGTTTTAACAGGCGGGGAGTTGCCCGCCCTTTTGATGATTGATGCAGCCATGCGATTGATTCCGGGGGTATTAGGCGCGACCGCATCGTTGGAAGAAGAATCGTTTTCACAAGGCATGTTGGATTATCCTCATTATACGCGTCCGGAGGTTTTTCAAGGAATGAAGGTTCCAGAGGTGCTTCTTTCTGGAAATCATGCGGCCATCGAAAAATGGAGAAGAGAAGCGGCTTTTTTAAATACTCAAAACAAGAGGCCTGATTTATTAACAAGCGCGAAATAGTATTAACAAATTAACCCCTCATTGAAAAGGAGAAAAATAGAATGAATCAGTTACAAAAATTAGAATCCACGTTGTTAAGGCCGGGGGTTGTTCCTTCACTGAAAATTGGACAGACAGTCAAGGTCTCTCTCAAAATTGTTGAGGGAGAAAAAACACGTATTCAGGTTTATGAAGGAATTGTCATCGGCATGCAGGGTGGAGGACACCGGCAGACTTTCACTGTTCGCAAGGTTTCTTCTGGCATTGGTGTTGAACGAATCTTTCCGTTTCACACCCCTTCTATCCAAAAAATAGAAGTGATGCGGGAAGGGGATGTGAGTCGCGCGAAACTTTATTATTTGCGTGAACGAAGTGGACGTGCCGCGCGTCTTTCCGAGAAAAAACGCGAAATGCCCGGCGTGAAAAAAGGATCAGCATCCGTAACGGCGAAAGAGACAACGCCTTTGGAAGCCGCAGGAAAAGAAGCCGTCGCAGCCTCTTAAGTATTTTTCAGGAAAGGCAGCGGTGCAGGGGACAACGAGTGGAAAGGGGGGATCCAATGAACTGTTTGATGGAAAACCGCTTTCCCCCATGGCCTTGTTTGAGCGGGCACTTTTCTCGTTTGGGTATCGCCGTCTTTGCGGCATTGATGAGGTCGGTCGTGGCCCGCTGGCCGGGCCAGTTATTGCTGCCGCCGTTATTCTTCCCCCTTCTCATTCTATTATCGGCATTCGTGACTCCAAGCGATTAACGGCATCAAAACGAGAGTGGCTTGCATGGGAAATCCTCAAGCAGGCCGAAGGGGTTGGCGTGGGGATCGTTGATAACGAGACCATTGATCGGATCAATATTCTCAATGCGACCTTATTGGCGATGCAAAAAGCGCTGGATGCGCTTGCCATTTTGCCTGATTATTTACTCATTGACGCGTTGACCCTTCCCCGCACTAAAATTCCACAATGCGGTATTATCCATGGAGATGACATTTCCTTTTCTATTGCCGCGGCCTCTATTGTCGCAAAAGTCACGCGGGATCGGCTGATGGATCAATATCATCACGAATTTCCAGAATATCAGTTTCAATCACATAAGGGTTACGGCACTGCTGATCATTTTGCTAGAATCATGACGTACGGGCCATGTCGGCTGCATCGAAAAACATTCCGAGGGGTTGTTCCAACTTTGGAAATGAGCGTAGAAAAGGCGGTTTAATATGACTGGACAAGAAGGCGAATCCATTGCTGTTTCTTTTCTTGTCCAGAATGGATATAAAATAGTCGAACAAAATTTCAAATGCGCCCTTGGAGAAATTGACTTGATCGCATGGGAGGGGGAAACACTGGTTTTTATTGAAGTGAAGGCGCGTTCCAGTGCTTTGTTTGGAGGGCCGGAAGCGGCAGTCGGTTTCCGAAAACAAGAAAAAATAAATCGTGTTGCCCTAATGTATTTACAGCAAAAAAAACGAACCGAGACGCCCTGTCGTTTTGATGTGGTTGGTATTGTAAAAACAAAAGAAGAAACAACCATTACTCTTTTTCGAAATGCGTTTGATGGCATGTTATTTGCTTTATAATTCTATAGTAAATCTAAACACACGGCAGGAAAGATGATTACAGGATTTAATACCAATATTGAACATCAAGGACAGATTTATCATGTCCAAACCGAAAGCGAAGGCACGACATTCGTGATTGTCTCCACCTTTTTATTTAAGGATGGGGCTGCGTTATTATCCAGAAAGACACAATATCTTCTCGCAGCTGCCGGGCAGACATCAGACGATACGATTCGGGACTGGATGAAGGATCAACATAAAAAGGTGCTTAAAGATCTGGTGGCTGGAAAAGTTCCGCTTCCTCGGATACAATGACGAAAAGGCCAATATGATTCGGATGGAACATGTTTATAAAACGTATGGGGAAATCTATCCTGCGTTGGATGATATTACCTTGGAGATTGAGAAGGGGGAGTTCGTTTTTTTAACGGGGGCTTCCGGTGCCGGAAAGACAACCTTACTCAAACTATTATTTTGCGAGGAACGGGGAGAAAAAGGGTCGCTCTTTGTAAATAGCCTGAATCTCTTGACGTTAAAAGACCGACAGATTCCCTATTTAAGACGCACCATCGGATTTGTCTTTCAAGATTTTAAGTTGATTCAGAGGAAGACGATTTATGAGAATATTGCCCTTCCGATGGAGATGGTAGGCGCATCTGGAAAGCAGATTAAAAAACGAGTGCGCGAGGTTTTAGAAATGGTTCGGCTCACCGGACATGAACAAAAATTTCCGAATGGCGTTTCTGCCGGAGAACAGCAGCGTGTTGCAATTGCCCGCGCAATGGTGAATCATCCGCTACTGCTACTCGCGGATGAACCGACTGGCAATTTGGATGAAGTCCTTTCGTTGGAGATTTTAGAATTGCTAAAAACGATCAATACCATGGGCACAACTGTGGTCGTGGCGACCCATCAACGCCATGCGATTTCACAGATTTCCAGCCGAATGATTTCATTGGATCATGGGAAAATTATTTCAAATCGGATGATCGAATGAGACTATTGTATTTCCTCAAATGCGCGTTTCAAAATATTCGGATGAGCCTCTCTTTGGCCTTTTTCTCCGTGATTACGCTGACCCTCACGCTCATGCTGTTTGGGCTTTTTCTTCTCCTTTATTTTAATATACAAGGCCTGTTGACCTTGGTTCAAAGAGATGTCGAGTTTTCTGTTTATTTGAACGATGATGCGAGAGAAGAAGAGGTTCAGCAAATTGAAAAGAGTCTTGTATCCAATGCGCGCGTTTCTTCTTTCCGGTATCTTTCAAAAGAGGATGCGTTGGCGCTATTCAAAAAAGAGTTCCAAAGCGAATCGCTCATGCAGCATTTGGGTGGGAACCCTTTACCCGCCTCTTTTGAAGTCAATGTGAAACCCCTGTATCAAAATCCAAAAGAAATTGACAAAATCACAAAAGAGATTAGCAAGTTTTCCGGCGTGGAGGAGATTCAATATGGCGCGGAATGGCTTCAAAATTTTAGCGATTTTTTAATGTTGCTCAAACTATCGGGTCTGGCGATTGGCGGGCTTCTTACGATTTCCGTTGTGACGATTATTGCCCATGCCGTTCGGCTTCATTTTTATGATCGGCACGAAGAGGTTGAGATTATGCAGTTGATTGGGGCCACTCCGCGATTTATTAAAAATCCATTTTTGCTTGAGGGAATCCTTTTGGGAGGGATCAGCGGCGGACTCTCATGCGCGGCGATCTTTGGCCTGTTCCAGTTCTTGAATAAGCAGCTCGTTGAAGTGGGGGGGATGGTGGGAAAATTGATCACGCTCCATTTCCTGCCGCAGTCGGTTTTGATTGGAATTGTATTGGCTGGGGCTTTGCTTGGCGGGATCGGGGGGGAAATCTCGCTCACCTATTTTCTGCGCTTTCGGTCAAAGGGGCGTCAGTTTAAGATGGCTAAAGGGCTTTTTTGCATTTTGTTTTTGATGGCGGCTTTTTTTTCAACAATCGGTGTTGCCAATTCGAAAGAAGACTTATCTATACTCAATGAACATATTGAAACAGAACGAAAGGCGTTAAAACAGTTGGAAACGGAGATCAATGAACGCAAAAGGGAGAAAAATACATTAAAGAAAAAAGAAGAGTCGGTACTGTCCACATTGGAAAATATTGATTCACGTGTTCGTACGCTGCAAACGGATGTCTCCTCAATCGAAGGGAAGATTAAAAAAAAAGAGACGGAAATTGAATATTTATCGGGAACCATGGATGTTTTAGATCAATCCATTGAAGAGCGACGGGATATCATCATGAGGCGAGTAAAAACCCTTTATCAGGAAGGGGCTGGCGGGTTTCTGAAAATTCTTGTTCCAATGCCCAATTATCCCGATTTCTTGAAGCGACTCCACTATATGAAAACCATCGCCGAAAAAGAGGCGGAGCTTCTTTCTTTGTTTGAAGAGGAGCAGGATCAATTGCAACGAAAAACAAATCAATTAGATACGATGAAGCAGCAGCTGATGGTGACGCGGGATCCACTCGTGAATAAGATATCTGAAATTGGCAAAGAAAAGGATAAGAAATATCAACTGCTCTCTCGTGTTCGAAACGAAAAACAGTTTTATGAAAAAGCGATTGTCGAGTTAAATGAATCGTCTGTGCAATTAAAAACACTCATTCGAAAATTGGAACAAGAAAGGCGAGCAATAAAAGATATTCCGTTACCATTAGAAAACTTGAACTTTTCAAAGGTGAAGGGATATTTGGATTGGCCAAGCAACGGCTCCATCGTATCGCTCTTTGGTCGTCAAAAGCATCCGAAGTTTGATACGTATATTTTCAAAAAAGGAATCGAAATTGAGGCGTCCAAAGGGGATGAGGTTCGGTCGGTTCATGAAGGTTCTATTATTTTTGCTGGCTCGTTCAAGGGATATGGTATGATGATCATCATGGATCATGGTGAAGGCTTTTATTCTGTTTACGCGCATTTGGCAAATATTTTAGTCTCTGTTGGAGATCAGGCTAAAAAAAATAGAACAATTGGAACGGTGGGAGAATCGGGGTTTTCAGAAGGACATCGGCTTTATTTTGAAATTCGACATAAAGGGGAACCATTAGACCCGCTGACTTGGCTGGCAAAACGAGGATAAGGACAAAAAAATGAAAAGTAAAACACGTATTGGATTGATTTTATTTGTATTTCTTGCTGGTTTCTTGGCCTCTCTGCTTTTGATGAGGGTGTGGGGGAGTCCAGCTTCTGCGGATGACGATCCCTACGAAGGACTAAAGACTTTTACGGAGGTCATGTCTGTCATCCAGAGAAGTTACGTTGAGCCGGTGAAGACAAAAGATTTGGTGAATGGTGCAATCAATGGAATGGTCTCGACATTGGATCCGCATTCCTCTTTTATGACGCCCGATATTTATCAGGAAAGCCAGATTGATACCAAGGGCGAATTTGGCGGATTGGGGCTGCAGGTGGGCGCGAAAGAGGGGAGAGTGGTTGTGATCGCACCGATTGAAGGAACCCCTGCGGATCGCGCGGGAATTTTGGCCGGAGATATCATCACAAAGGTGGATGACAAAGTGTTGCTAAAAGATGTCGGCCTGATGGATGCGGTACATCAGATGCGTGGGCCAAAAGGCACTAAGGTTGTTTTGACAATCGAGAGGGATCGTGAAGAAAACCCCATTATATTTCAATTGGTTAGAGAAATAATCTTCGTTCAAAGTGTAAAGTTAAAGGTACTCGATAGAGAGATCGGTTACGTTCGTGTTGCCCAATTTCAGGAACAAACAGCGCGAGATTTGGTCAATGCATTAGAGAAGTTAAAAGAATCAAATGTCCATTCCTTAATTTTAGATTTAAGAAATAATCCTGGTGGGCTTTTGACCTCTTCCGTAGATGTTTCCAAACTCTTTTTGAAGGAAGGGGTATTGATTGTTTCGGTCAAGCCGCGCGATGGAAAAAAAGATGAGTATTTGGGCCATGGTGGGGGTGGGTGGAAGGACATCCCCATGGTGGTTTTGGTGAATAAGGGATCGGCCTCGGCATCGGAAATTGTTGCAGGATCACTTCAGGATTGGGGACGCGCGGTTATTTTAGGAACGCAAACGTTTGGCAAAGGATCGGTTCAAACGATTCTTCCGTTATCAGATGGATCGGCATTGCGACTGACAACGGCAAAATATTATACCCCCAAGGATCGCTCCATCCATGGGCAGGGGATTACTCCGGATATTGTTGTTGCCATAGATCCACTGGTCAAATCCGTAGGGACAGAAGATCAAACGAAAATAAACGACAAAGAGCCTGTCGTTCAGCCGAAAACAGAAGGTAAGGAAAAGAAAGAAGACGTCAGTCCAAAAACGCTCGTGGAAGGGCAAGAGGTCAATGATATACAATTGCAAAAAGCGATTGATCTTTTGAAAGGCTATAGGATTTTCAAAGGGGTGGGGGCACCTTTACCACAAACGGCGGAAAAACAGTAGGGGAAACTTCAATTTTTGTCATTTCGACCGAAGGGAGAAATCTGTTACATCAGATCAACCCCTTGAGATTTCTCACTGCGTTCGAAATGACAGAGAAAGAACCTTTTCGTTCAGGCACTCGTTAGACACACGACTGTATGCGTCCCACGATTTCGGATACAACCTGATCTGGCGCATTCATTGTAATCGTTCCCGATCTTCTTTCTTTGATCTCAACAACCCCTTTGACGATATTTTTTTCCCCAATCAAAATCTGATACGGGGCACCCAACAAGTCGGCATCGTTAAATTTAACGCCGGGACGTTCCGCACGATCGTCCATAAACGTTTCGATTCCTTTTTCTAAAAGGGTGTCGTATATTTTTCTTGCAGCGGTCATGACTTTCTCCGATTTTTCTTGCACCGGCACGATATGAACAGAAAACGGCGCGATCTCTTTTGGCCAGATCATTCCCTTCTCGTCGTAATTTTGCTCAATGGCCGCGGCCATAATCCGAGAAACCCCAATCCCATAGCAGCCCATTTCAAAGAGTTGCTCTTGCCCCTGCTCATTCAAAAAGAGCCCCTTCATCTCTTTGCTATATTTTGTTCCGAGTAAAAAAAGATGTCCCACTTCAAGCCCTTTATCAATTGCTAAAGGCTGCTCACATCGTGGACAAGGCTCCCCGACGGCTTGATGTCCCGACTCGGTCTTTTCAATATTGGCGGCATACGAACAGACTGTGCAAGAAACAATGGTCTCTTCACCCGTTTGTGTCAGTACCATGAACTCATGCGATGAAGAGCCTCCGATCATGCCGTTGTCCGCCTCAACTGCGCGAAACCTGAGCCCCGCTCGTGTAAAGATCGTGTTGTAAGCGTCCGACATTTTTTTGTAAATTTGTTTTGCATCTTCCACATTCACGCTAAAGCTGTACGCGTCTTTCATGATAAATTCACGTCCGCGCATAATGCCAAAGCGAGGACGAATCTCGTCTCGAAACTTAGTTTGAATCTGATAGAGTGTGATTGGAAGTTGCCGGTAGGAGCGAATATCGTTTCGGACCAAGTCGGTAATGACCTCCTCATGCGTTGGCCCCAGACAAAAATCACGCCCGTGCCGATCCGCAATACGCATCAGCTCTTTCCCATATTTTTGCCAGCGTCCCGTTTCCTGCCAGAGTTCAGACGGCTGAAGGGCGGGCATCAGTAATTCTTGAGCGCCTATTTTGTTCATCTCTTCACGAACAATCGTCTCAATTTTACGCAGCACACGAAGCGCGAGTGGCAGGTAAGTATAAATGCCCGCGGACAGTTTTCGGATCATGCCAGCACGCAACATCAACTGATGGCTAATGACTTCGGCCTCGGCAGGGCTTTCTCTTAATGTAGGAATAAAAGTTTGTGAATAGAGCATGACGCCTTTAAGTTAGAAAATTGAATTGGGTCGAAGCATAGCATAAAACCTATTGCCAATCAAACAGATGAGAAAATTGTTTTGGAAGATTGGACCCCAGACCATTGAGCGTGACGACAAAGAAAAAATCGTCCTCTTTCAAACGTTGCTGATAGATCACGGCAGCCATCCAACATTGTCGTTGATATGAAAGCCCAACGCGTTTCTCAATAAATGACCGATTATCAAAATGATAATAGGCCTCTCCTGCAAGCGTTATTTTATTGGAGACCTTTGCTACGAGACGACCCGATAAAAATTTAATCCTGGGCGTCGGTGTGATATCCCCTAAATAAAGCGGATTGTAAAGGTCTCCCTTTTGAGGAAGCAAATTGTCACCTCGCGTAAAACGTTTCCCCAATGAAAACAAAAAACGATCAGAGTGCAGCAGACGAATATCTGTATTGATTGCACTGACCGTGTCATTCTCCCAGTTGTAAAATAATTCTGTTTTCATTGAAAATGCTTTTCTGGGCATCAAGGAAAGTTCTGCTCTCATATCGGAAAGTCTGCTCGTAGAAGAGGCGAAAAGACGGGTGTGAACCGTTTCGGTGAGACGAAGCGATAAGAGGTCAGCACTTTTGTCCACAGTTAATAAACGAGGGAAGAGCGAGAGCGTTATGGATTCTCGATCATGAATTTTATCAATCTCATCGGCAAACAGAATATCGTTCGTATTGAATGTCGTGTGAATTTTTTCAGCAGTCAATTGTTTTGAAAAGCGAATTGGAAATCTTTGAGTCGTGACGAAAGGATCACTTTCTAGTGTTATTCCCATTGCCGTTACATTTTGATGAAAGGAGTCATCCATTGAAATGGAGCGGCTATAATGAATCGTGCGAAACTCCGACCACGTATTGACGCTCATATCCGTGGCAATCTTTGCGGGCAGTGAAAATCGAGGAGCGATCTGCTGCCGGTTCCATGTAAAAGGGGTCTTGCGATAAAAACGGGTATGCGTGGCCTGAAGATCAAAAAAAAGCCACCCAATGGGGTGTCCCATCAGCCGCCATCCTACTTCGGGCAAACGCATAATCGTTTGATCATTATTGGTGAGTGCTAAATCTTGCGTATGGCGCGCAAGCAAATATCCAAACGATTCGTCTCCCCGGTAAGTGATTGCGGCATGAGATTCAATCGTTTGCAATGCCCGTTCGGCAGTGGTATCCGATAATGCGGACAGGAAAGTGCTCGGATCAATATAACGCGTGTTGAGATTCATTTGAACGCGATCTGAAAATTGCTGCCGATGCTGATAACCAATAGCGACGAGGTTTATATCGTTTTTTGTATCGTGAAATCGTTCCGCTTGTAAGACACCGCCTGTTTTTTTGGATAAAAGATACCGATACTCGATTCCACTGCCCACCCCCAGTCTCTCCCGAAAATCAAACGAGAACGTCATATCCTGACTTGGCGAAAGCACCCAAAACAAATCTTGATTATATCGAAGACCCAATTGACGACTGATGCCAATGCTGGGAACCAACAACCCGCTCTGACGGGTGGTTTTCACAGGATAGGTCAGATAGGGGAAATAGAAAATGGGGATTTGCCCCGCATAAAAAAAGAGATCTTTGGCGATCAGATAGGTTCCCAGTGTCACATCGAGACTTTTGGCTTTAATCTGCCAATCTGGATTTTCAGGGCAGTCACAGGCGGTCATTGTGGCCTCATGCAATGTGTAACGGCCTGAAGGATGTCGTGTGATTTTCTTTCCAGTGAGCGTATCGTTTTCCGCTTCAAAAAAGAGCCGCCCATCCAATAGAAAGCCTTGTTGTGTTGCAAAGTCGTATTCGATCTCTCTGGCAAAAATAGTATTGTCACCCTCTGAAAGCGTTACATTCCCAATGCCATTTAATCGTCTTGTTTTATTGTTAAACAAAAGACGGTCTGCGCGTAATTGCATCATGTCCTTTATCAGATGAGCATTTCCTTCTGCGATATAAACCTCATCCACTTCTTGATATTCAAGTGTGTCTGATGTGAGGGTGATTTTAGGAATCGTTTCGCCTGAACCGTTAGAGGCAATCAGTAGAAATAAAACACCAAAAAACAAAGATCGCATAAATAGAATCTCTATCTTTAAGAACATTACAACAATCTTTCTGCCACCCTGCGAAAGCAACGTGCTCTGCGAGGGGCGCGCGCCCTTTGTATATCTTGGTTTTACAGCGACCAACGGGAAGCTGTCACTCCCGCCCCACCGCAAGGTGGCCCACCGCGTAGGTGGTGGCTTCGGCAACTGTATAGAGTGAGCCGGTGATGACGAGGGTATCTTCTGGTGCTGCTTTTGATAAAACAAATAAAATCGCCTCTGAAATTATTTTTTTGATCGTATAAGAAACGGACGAATCTAAAACATCAACGAGCGTGGTCGCCTCGGCCGCGCGTTCAATATTCGGTTCTGTCAGTATGATTTCGTCAGCCCATTTTGCCAATGGCGTTAACATTGCTTTTATATCTTTATCTCGCATAATTCCGACAATCAGCCATTTTTTTCCAGAACAATGTTGTTCTTTCTCTTCCAAAAAAGAAACAAGCGCAGCAATTCCGCTCGGATTATGCGCACCGTCTAAAATGATTTTGGGGTTTTTCTGAATGATTTGAAGTCGTCCCGGCCATTGTACATGGGCCACCCCATCTACAATATGACGCTCTGAAATCAAATCATCGGAAAGTCGCTCGATGATGCCAATTGCAAGTGCAGCATTGTCCATCTGATGTCTTCCCAAAAGCGGGCAAGAAATAGAAAGCGTTTGTTTTGCACTTTGATAAGAAAATTTTCGTGGGCTTTCTCCCATCGTGATAATCTCATGATGCAGTCGAATCAGCGGGGCATTGTTTGCGCGTGCGGTTTCTTCAAAATAATCGAGCACTTTTGGTTGGGTTGCGCCGGTTAAAACAGGAACGTTTGGTTTGATAATGCCGGCCTTCTCTTTTGCAATGTCCAAGAGGGTGTTGCCCAAGTAAGATTCATGATCCATCCCGATTTGCGTAATGGCGGTGACCTTTGGAGTTAAGACATTCGTTGCGTCAAAACGTCCGCCAAGCCCTACTTCGATTACGGCAATATCAACATTTTTTTCCGCAAAGTAGCAAAAGGCCATTGCGGTCGTAAACTCGAAGAAGGTGATTGGAATCGCCCATGTCTCTACGGTCTTTTTAAGACCTGTCGTGAAGCGAACGATCTCGTTATTTGGAATTGGCATGCCATTGATTGTAATACGTTCTGAAAAATCAATCAGGTGGGGGGAGGTATACAGTCCCACGGTATACCCCGCCTGTTTTAAGATGGAGGCGGTGATCGCTGCGGTGGAACCTTTTCCGTTTGTGCCGGCAATATGCACGGACGAGAATTTCTGATGGGGAAAATCTAAATGAGAGAGGAATTTGTGGATACGCTCAAGCCCCGGTTTAATGCCGTGCAACTCTAAAGCGTACAAATAATTGAATGCCTCTGTTGTAGAAAAATCGTTCATTGGGTGCGTTTTTTTAGCACAACACCGATCCCTCTCGCAAGAAAGTCGTGCCGTAAGCCTGTTTGCTGCAGATCGTCGGCAGATTTTTGACAAAATCACTCAGTGTCTCGTAGTATGAGCGTTTATTTAAGGAGGATTTTTCTGTTGCAAAAAAAAATTCGTAATTTTTCGATCATCGCGCACATTGATCACGGAAAATCAACGCTCGCGGATCGCATCCTCGAACAAACCGGTACCATCACACCGCGTGAATTCAAAAATCAAATTCTCGACGACATGGATCTGGAACGCGAACGCGGCATTACCATTAAAGCCCGATCCGTTCGCCTGGAGTACACGGGAAAAGATCAATGCCATTATGTTTTTAATCTGATTGATACACCCGGACATGTTGATTTTACTTATGAGGTTTCGCGGTCACTGGCCGCCTGTGAAGGCGCCATCCTCATCGTAGATGCCTCTCAAGGCGTTGAAGCCCAAACCATCGCTAACTTCTCTCTTGCAGAAGAAAATCATCTGGCAATTATTCCCGTCATCAATAAGATTGATTTACAAACCGCTAATATTGAGAAGGCAAAACAGCAGATCGAGGATGTTTTGGGGTTGGACGCGAGTGACGCCGTTTTGGCGAGCGCGAAAGAGGGGAAGGGGATCATTGAAATTTTAGAAGCCGTCATTGCGAAAATTCCACCTCCAACGGGAAACGTAAACGGCGTCCTTCGCGCACTGATTTTTGACTCTTGGTTTGATATCTATCAAGGCGCGGTCGTGCTGATTCGGATCATGGACGGAACAATCAAGAAAGGCATGAGGATTCGACTCGTCTCTTCTCAAAAAGAACATGAAGTCCTCTCACTCGGTGTGCTCGTTCCGAAACCCAAAGAAGTGGAGTCACTCTCTGTGGGAGAGGTCGGATTCGTTGTTTGCGGTATTCGGGACGTCTCTGAAGCCAAGCTCGGAGACACCATGACAGAGGCCGGCGCGGAAAACACGGTTCCCATTCCCGGATACAAAGAGATGAAGCCAATGGTCTTTTGCGGATTATACGCCGTGGATGTGAACTTCTATCAGGACTTAAAAGAGTCGTTGGAAAAATTGCGGTTAAACGATGGATCTTTTAAGTTTGAGCCAGAGACATCTCTGGCGCTGGGTTTTGGGTTTCGCTGCGGATTTTTAGGACTGCTTCATATGGAGATTATCCGTGAGCGATTAGAGCGCGAATATAATCTGGCTTTGATTGGGACAGCCCCGACGGTGGTCTATCGCGTGACCACAAAAAAAGGGGTAATACTTCATATTGATAATCCGGCAAAATTGCCTCCTGCAGATCAGATTGAACGTTTTGAAGAACCTTTTATTCGCGGTGTGATTCATACACGAGAAGAATTTTTAGGGCCATTACTCAATCTTTGTCAGAACCGTCGTGGCGTCCAAAAAGACATAAAATATTTGGATCAGGATCAGGTGATGCTCGTTTATGAAATGCCAATGAATGAGATTGTGCTTGATTTTTATGATCGCCTAAAATCGGTTTCAAAGGGCTATGCGTCGTTTGACTATGAGGTGATTGGGCTTTCTGATGCCGATTTGGTCAAGGTGGATATTTTACTCAATGGCGAAATGGTGGATGCCCTTTCGTTTATTGTGGATCGTGCGCAATCCTACAATCGGTCGAAATTGATGGTGGAGAAGCTGGGAGAGACGATTCCTCGGCAGATGTTTGAGGTGGCGATTCAAGCGACAATCGGGAGTAAAATCATTGCGCGGGAAACGGTTCGTGCAATGCGAAAAGATGTGACCGCAAAATGTTATGGTGGGGATATTTCAAGGAAAAGGAAATTATGGGACAAACAAAAAGAAGGGAAGAAACGGATGAAACAAGTGGGTCGTCTGGAGATTCCGCAGGAAGCGTTCTTGGCGGTACTGAAACTATAGAGTCGGCACCAAAGTCGCGATCCACTTTTCGAGAATATGCAGAGACACTGGTCATTGCGATCGTTCTCGCGCTTTTTATTCGCACCTTTGTGGTTCAAGCGTTTAAGATTCCGTCCGGATCAATGATCCCGACGTTGGCGATTGGCGATCATATTTTAGTCAATAAGTTTATCTATGGGGTTCGGATTCCCTTTACGGATAAGACACTCATTTCGGTAAGCCAACCTGAGCGACATGATATTATCGTCTTTCGGTTTCCGGAGGATGAGTCAAAAGATTTTATTAAACGGGTAGTGGGGATTCCCGGCGATGTCATTGAGATAAAAAAGAAGGCTCTTTATATCAATGGACAGGTTCAAATGGATGAAACTTATATCAACAAACCAGATAATGAAGCCATCCCGTTTATCGTACAGACGCGGGATAATTTTGGGCCAGTAACGGTTCCAGAAGATTCCTATTTTGTGATGGGGGATAATCGGGATCATAGTCTTGATTCTCGATTTTGGGGATTTGTCCATGATAGCAAATTGAAGGGTAGGGCGTTTGTGATTTATTGGTCGTGGAACTCGGATGAAACATTGGTTCGGTTTAATCGCATTGGAAAAATAATTCGTTAGCCCGCCAACGGGCGGGTGCGGAAAGTGACCCCTCCCGTCGGTCGCGGTAAAAACAAGATTGGCACACAAAGGGTTTAAATGAAAACGTTGGTTGTCATTCCAGCGCGGTATCAATCAAGCCGATTTTTGGGAAAGCCGTTGGCCATGTTGAATGGCAAGCCCATGATCTGGCATGTCTGGAGTCGCGCTACTCAAATTAAACAGGCGGATAAAGTGATCGTCGCAACAGAAGATGATAAAATTGCCAAGATGGCCGCATCATTTGGCGCGGACGTGATGATGACCGCATTCACTCATAAAACTGGATCGGATCGCGTGGCAGAAGTTGCAGTTAAATATCTCTCTGATTATGTCGTGAATTTACAAGGCGATTTGCCTCTTTTTTGCCCCGAAGCGATTGACCGTCTGATTCAAACGGGAGAAAAATGGATTGCTGAAGAACAAGTTCACGTTGTCACGCTTGAATCGAAAATGATCTTGGAAGAAGAGATTTTTTCGCCGAATACGGTAAAAATAGTTCATAATCAACAAGGCGATATTCTTTATTTTTCTCGATCTGTGATTCCGCATATTGAAAGGGGAGACGATTTTAACAAGAGTCCATTTTATAAACATTATGGGGTTTATCTTTATCATCGTGATTTTCTTTTGAAGATGGCAAAATCATCCGAGGGCCATTTAGAGCGGATTGAGCGATTAGAACAGTTGCGGGTTTTGGAAGCGGGAGGGCGTATTCGCGCCGTGACGATTGAGGAAGCAGAATCACAATCCTTTTGCGAAGTGAATACACCAGAAGACCTGATCAAGGCGGAGGATTTATTAAGATGACCAAATATATCTTTGTAACCGGCGGGGTCGTCTCTTCGTTGGGGAAGGGAATCGCTTCATCATCTATTGGAAATTTGCTTGATAAAAAAGGGCTTTCAGTTACATTTATTAAACTAGACCCTTATATTAATGTTGACCCGGGAACGATGAATCCCTATCAACACGGAGAGGTTTTTGTGACCGATGATGGCGCAGAGACGGATCTTGATTTAGGACATTATGAGCGATTTACTTCGTGCCGACTGTCCAAAGAGAATAACTATACCACTGGAAGAATTTATAACAACGTGATTTCAAGAGAGCGGCGCGGCGACTTCCTCGGCGGGACGGTTCAGGTGGTTCCCCATATCACGGACGAGATTAAACGCGCGATTGTCTCTGCCGGAAAGAAAAAATCTGGACAACCTGCTGTGGATGTTGTGATTGTCGAAGTCGGCGGCACCGTCGGAGATATCGAGTCGTTCCCTTTTTTGGAGGCGATTCGGCAATTTCCTTACGATATGCGAAGGGATCACGTTCTTTATATTCATCTGTCGCTCATTTTGTTTATCGCCGATGAGCTGAAGACAAAACCGACACAGCATAGTGTAAACAAATTACGAGAGATTGGTATTCAACCCGATATTTTGCTTTGCCGCACAGACAGAGCACTTTCGCATGATCTGAAGAAGAAAATTGCCCTTTTTTGTAACGTGGAGACCGAATCGGTGATCACGGCTAAAAATGTAGAATCCATTTATGAAGTTCCGCTGGTCTTTCATCAGGAGCGGTTAGACACTATTATTGAGAAAAAAATGAAGTTAAAAGCCGATCCTCCCAATTTAAAAAGTTGGAAGAAAATGGTGGATTGTATCTACGATTCAAAAAAAGAGATTTCAATCGCCCTGATTGGGAAATATGTTGGACTGAAAGATTCGTACAAAAGTCTGCATGAATCGCTCATTCATGGCGGGATTGGGAATGGGGTCAAGGTGCGTATTGAGTGGATTGATAGCGAGCAGTTGGAAAAATCGCCTGTGGATGTCCTCTTAAAAGGATGCGACGGGATTTTGGTGGCGGGTGGCTTTGGTGCGCGGGGAATAGAAGGAAAAATTGCTGCCATACAGCATGCCCGCGAAAAACAGATTCCATTTTTTGGAATTTGCCTAGGAATGCAGTGCGCGGTGATTGAATTTGCAAGAAACAAAGCGGGATTGAAAGAGGCCAATAGTACGGAGTTTAATCTAAAAACGCCCTATCCTGTGATTGACTTGATGATGGAACAAAGGAATACAAAAGAAAAAGGCGGCACGATGCGGCTGGGGGCGTATCCTTGTTCTGTTGAAAAGAAGACGCGTGCCTATGAAGCCTATCGGAGCGTAACAATTTCAGAAAGGCATCGGCATCGGTATGAAGTCAACAATACCTATAGAGAGATGCTTAGTGACGCGGGGTTGGTTTTTTCTGGGGTTTCTCCAGATCATGGATTAGTTGAAATGGTCGAGATTGCTGATCACCCTTGGTTTTTAGGTGCTCAATTTCATCCGGAATTTCAATCGCGTCCAGAGGTGCCGCATCCGTTGTTTAGGGAATTTATTAAGGCGTCGTTGGGTTATTCGGAAAAGGCATTGTAATGACCACAAAATTTATAATCCTTGCTGGGCCTTGTGTGATTGAAACTGAAACACTGGCACTCGAAACGGCGGAGGCCATTTCCAAAATCGTATCAAAACATTCGTTCTCTTATATCTATAAGTCGTCTTACGATAAGGCGAATAGAACATCGGCTGGATCTTATCGCGGTTTAGGTATTGAAGAAGGGTTGCGGATTTTAGAAAAGGTCAAAAAAGAGGTTGGCGTTTCTGTGGTTTCTGATATTCATTTGCCCGATGAAGTGGCTTCTGCGGCACAGGTTTTGGATGTGCTTCAAATTCCGGCCTTTTTGTGTCGGCAGACGGATCTGCTCATCAAAGCCGGGGAAAGCGGTGTGACTGTGAATGTTAAGAAGGGGCAATTTCTTGCTCCGTGGGACATGGCCCATGCCGTTAAAAAAATCGAGTCTACCGGCAATAAAAAGATTTTCTTGACCGAGCGGGGCACGACGTTTGGTTATAATAATTTGGTGAGTGATATGCGATCGTTACCGATTATGCAAAAGTTTGGCTATCCGGTGATCTTTGATGGAACGCATTCGGTTCAATTGCCCGGTGGTGTGGGGGGCGGGGTCTCTTCCGGGCAACGTGAATTTGTCGCACCCTTATGTCGTGCGGCCGTGGCGACGGGTTGCAATGGGCTTTTTTTAGAAGTGCATCCGAATCCCGATCATGCGCCATCGGATGGCCCGAATATGATTGATTTCAAAGGGCTTGAACAATTGCTTATTTCGGTGGAACGGATTTTAGAGGCGGTCAAATGATCTTAGAAGAGGGACTGCGTGTCTTAAAAATTGAAGCCGATGCGATACTGCGACTCGCCGCAAATCTCGATCAAAAATTTGTAGATGCCGTGATGCTTTGCTATGAATGCCGTGGCCGAATCGTTGTTGTCGGTATTGGAAAATCAGGCAATATTGGAAAGAAGATTGCCGCGACACTCGCTTCCACGGGGACTCCCGCATTTTTCCTGCATCCGGCCGAGGCGATTCATGGGGATTTGGGAAATGTTTTGCCGGATGATGTTGTCCTCATCTTGTCCTACAGTGGGGAGACCGTTGAAATTTTAAATCTCATGCCCTCTTTGAAACGGCAAGATTTGAAGATCATCACCATCACAGGAAATCTAAAATCGTCATTGGCCCAAATGAGCCATGTCGTGTTGGATATTTCTGTTTCTGAAGAAGCGTGTCCCTTGGGGCTGGCCCCCACCACCAGTACAACGAACTCACTCGCTCTGGGTGATGCATTGGCCATTGCACTGTTGTCAAAACGCGGTTTCAAGAAAGAGGACTTTGCCGCATTCCATCCGGGAGGGATGCTCGGAAGAAAACTCCTCGTAAAGGTTTCCGAAGTGATGCATCAAGGAGAGGCCATTCCGAAAGTATTTGAAGAGACGCCGATCCACGAAGTTATTATAGAAATGACAACGAAAAAGTTGGGAATGACCCTTGTATTGTCAAGGGATCAGCGTCTATCTGGCGTTATTACCGATGGAGATTTGCGGCGACTCATGCTCTCTTATGAAGATCACAAAAAGGGGAGTCTCTTAGTCCTGCAAGCCAAGGCCGTGATGAATACAAAGCCTAAAACCATTCGGAAAGAGGCGTTGATTGCAGAGGCCATTCACCTGATGGAAACTACTTCAATCACGACATTGGTGGCCACGAATGCGGAGGGTTTTGTGGACGGGGTTGTTCATCTGCATGATATTCTAAAGACAAAAGGAATTTGATGGGTCTCAATTTAATCGCTGAAAAAGCCTCACGGATTCGGTACCTTTTATTAGATGTAGATGGCGTATTAACCGATGGAACCGTTTATTTAAACAAAGACGGGGAGGATGGCGTCGGATTTTCTATCTACGATGGCATGGGGATTGTGCTTTGTAGAAAGGCGAATCTGCAAGTAGGCTTTCTATCGGGACGTGACTCTTTGGCTGTTGCAAGACGCGCCGCCGATTTGGGCATTGAAGATTGCTATCTGGGAATTCTAGATAAAATAAAAGTCTACTCTGAATTGCTTATTAAATATGGCCTCAAGGACGATGAGGTGGCTTACGTTGGAGACGATATTATAGACCTTCCTGTTCTTCGTCGCGTCGGATTGTCTGTTTCTGTTCCCAATGCGATGGAGATTGTGAAAAAAGAGGTGGACTATATTACACAAAAAAAAGGGGGGGAGGGGGCGGTGAGAGAACTCATAGACATTCTCCTGATGGCGAAAGAAATAACGCCGATGAACAATGAACTTACCTAATTTCTTAACACTACTTCGAATCGGAATTGTTCCGTTCTTTGTGCTCTTTTTTTACATCCCTTACTTTAGGACACTGGAAGGCTCAATTTTATTGGCCTCTCTTTTCCTGATTGCGTCGTTAACTGATCTTCTTGATGGGTATCTTGCAAGACGACAGGGTCAGGTGACGCGATTCGGTCAATTCTTAGATCCCGTGGCGGATAAAATTCTTGTTTTGTCCGCACTGATTTTGCTGGTGGGCGATCAGGTGATTCCCTCATGGATTGCGATTATTATTATCGGTCGAGAGTTTATCGTAACCGGTCTTCGGTTGATTGTTGCGTTGGAAGGAATTGTGATTGCTGCGGAATCCTCTGGAAAATACAAAATGGTTTTTCAGAGTGCCGCGATGATTTTTCTTTTGCTGGTTTTTCCGCCCGAATTTTATTTTAATCAGATTGGTTTTGCATTGCTTATTCTTTCAATTATTTTTTCTCTCTCCTCGGCCTGCCAGTATTTTTTTCAATTTGGTCGGCAACTCTATGGGGCAAAGGAAAAATAAAACGAATGTCGCTCATTGTTTTGATCATTGCATCCTATCTCATCGGCTCAATTCCCTTTGGCCTTTTGATTTCCAAATGGATGTCTGGCATTGATCCCCGGCAATCGGGCAGCGGCAATATGGGGGCAACCAATGTCTTTCGGGTTGTTGGGAAAAAAGAGGCAGTCTTAACGCTGATCGCCGATATTCTAAAAGGGATCATTCCAATCTTTTTGGCCTCTTTTTGTGGAATAGAACAAAAAATGCTCTTTTTTGTTGGATTTTCTGCTATATTAGGCCATATTTTTCCTGTTTTCTTAGGGTTTAGAGGAGGCAAGGGGGTGGCTGTTAGCCTGGGCGTTTTTCTGGGCATTGCTCCTGAAATTGCCTTTTGTGCATTGATCATATGGATTGTCGCATTTAAGATCTGGAATTATTCCGCTGCTGGTGCCCTTGCTGCCTTTGGCGCGCTTCCTTTTTTAGCACTTTGGATGAAGAGGGATATGGAATTTATTCTATTTTCAATTGGCTTATCGGTCTTGATTTATTTTTGTCACCGGGGAAATATTGTGCGTCTGATGCGGGGAGAGGAAAAATCCTTTTAGAAAATTGCGTATTCTATTTTTAATTATTTCTTTATTGTTTTCATCGCAAGTGTTCGCGGAACAAATGGAGACAGAGATCATTTCCCCTGTCTGGTCCGTGCAAAAAGGAACCCGCCAAGGTTCTCCCCCGCCTTCTCATGGCATGGGCATCCTTCAACAGGCCAGCCTAAAAGACAATCTACCCGAGATCAAAGCCAAGCATAAGATTGAGTATTCCGATTTGGCAGTGAGTGCCCTCTTATTGAAGGGAGAGGAGGCCTTAAAAAAAGGGGATGGGCCTTCTGCGATTGCAACCGCTCAAAAAGCGGCGTTACTTTTTGAGGAGTCGCCGCTTCCTCATTTTTTCCTATCACATCTTTATCGTGTTGAGAGTAAAGAATCGTTTCTGCAGGCCATTGGGGAATATGCGACTGCGATACGGCTTTCCATCAATCATTTTTGGTTTGCAACCTCGACGATTGGAATCACCAGTATTGCTTTAATGGTCACGCTTCTTCTTTGTCTTGTGACGTTTCTTCTTTATGCCGTTTTATACTATCTTCCGCTTTGGACTCATTACTGTCAGGAACGGCTGCCTAAAGCAATTCACCCTTATGCGATTTTATTGGTGTTGGCCATCGTACTGATTGCGCTTCTTGTGATGCTTCCTTCCTTTTGGTTTCTTGCTATTTTGCTATTTTCTTTTTGGTTCTTTTTTCAACGACAAGAAAAATGGGTTGCCATTGCCTTTGCAATTGGCTTAATTCTTTCTTCTTTATTGATAAGGCCGACGCTCATGCTTTTGACAGCCAAGCAGTCTCCTCTACTCAATCAAATGGCCGATAATCAGATGGGCACTTTTGGGGTTTCTAGTCCCGCGGTTGATCCATCGAATTTAGATTGGAAAGCCGATTTTGTTCAGGCCGCTTACAAAATGCAGGAAAATAATTTACAAGGGGCAAAAACCTCTTATGAGAAAGCCCTTCTTAAGAATCCTGATGAAAAGGGGATTTTAATTAATCTTGGGAATATTGCCTTTTATCAAAATAAATTTCCTGATGCCGTTTCGTATTATAAAAAAGCGCTTGCAAAAGATCCCAATTATGTTGCCGCACACTATAACCTCGGTCAGGTGCAAAACGAGATGTTTGCCTTTGATAAAGGAGGGGAGAAGTATCGTGAGGCAAAAAAAATTGATCAGTCGCTTGCGGAACAATACGCAAAATGGGCTGCGACATACCCCAATCATCCGGTCATCGAATATCGGTTTTCCGAATGGGATATTTGGAAACAACTCCTTTTTCTGATGATTGGGAAACCGTCTTCTGAAATTCGGTCCCTTGAACGGGTCTGGTTGGGAGACTTCTCGTTTGCTGTGTTGTTAATCGGAATCGCTATAGCCTTCGCGGGTATTTTTTTCATCAGTCGTCATTTTCAGAGCCATTTTTCAGAATCATTTTGTCCAACTTGCGGAAAAGGCATTTGCGTAAGCTGTCAGGAATCTTTTACCAATTATAATCTCTGTTCTAAATGTGGTGCCGATATGATGACCGGATCTTCAAAAAAATCGAGGAAAACACCACGAAGACTTTTCGCTTTTTCAATGCTTCCCGGCGGTTCTCATCTGATCTTGCAAAGACCGATTGTCGCGTTTGGTTTTTTAATCCCATTTTATTTCGCAGTCACCCTGATGGTGATGGGGGATCGTTTTTTGACGGCCTCGCATTGGCATCTTTCGATTGCCAATTCTCCATTACTTCCGATCACGATTCTTTTTTTGTATGGTGCCTATTTGTTGGATCTTTATTTGAGAAGGGGAAAGTAAGATGGCATTAGAAGGACCAGTAGGCAATTTTGGCATTGTTGATGTTTTCCAGCGGATTGGCATGCAGAAAGAATCGGGCATGCTGACAGCCAGTTGTCATGGAAAAGAGGATGTGACCCTTTTCTTTCTGAATGGCGCGCTGATTCGCGCTTTTTCAGGGGATCGGAATCAGAGCTTTTCAGATGTACTGCTTCTCTCTGAAAAAATTACCGTTGCTCAAATGAGAGCTGCTTTTCGTCTTTCTTCACAAGATAAATCGGTTGCAGAGGCATTGATCGAGATGAATTATCTGACGGTAGAGGAAGCGCGCCATTGGAATCAAGTCCTTTTGGAAGAGGTTCTTTTTGATCTGCTTTCATGGAAGGACGGCGCTTATCGGTATGAAGAAGAGATGGTCGTTACGCAAAATGAATCGGATGTTGAGATGAATGTGGAATGGATTCTGATGGAAGGAATGCGTCAATTGGATGAGTGGCCTTTGTTGCTCAGAAAAATTCCTTCTCGAGAAATCGTCTATGAAATCACGGAAAGACCAAATGATGCCATGGATCTTCTGTCTGATACAGAAAGAGAGGAGAACATACTTCAACTGGTGAATGGAGAACGGACTGTCAATGAGATTGTGAATCGTGCTGGCGTTGGGGCGTTCCCTGTTTATAAAACGCTTTCTGATTTACTATCAGCGGGAAGAGTCAAACGCTATGAACCCAAAGCAAAGAAAACGCGCATCCTCCCTGAAATTTCTTTGGATTTGGCAAAACGTCTTTTGTTCAATCCCGTGGTTTATAATGGCGCATTGATTATTCTGACCATTGGAATTGCCTCTGTTTTTTTCTATTTTGTTTTATTTCAGAAAAAACCGGTTTTCCAAAGTAAACAGATTCGGCTGTTTAAGGTGTTGACGTCGGTCAATGAAAAAGATACTATCGAGTTTGCACTCTCCCTTTATTACCTCGACCAGAATCGTTACCCCAATTCTCTAGCGGAATTAAAAAAAGGTCATTTTTTAGGACACGATATTTCATTAGAGGATTGGGGCTATCAGGGCAATCGCAAAGGGTTTATGTTAGAGCGGAAAGACTCTGTTCTGAATAATTAAAAGTTTACATAATATATATTATCAGACAATTATGATTCTGGGAAATGCGTGGGATGGGGTCAATAAAATATCTTATCGTGTGCATCAGCAGGTTGAGAAATTAAAAGAAGGTTTGATTCGGAATCAGTCAGAAAGGATTTCAAATTCGAATATAAAAAAAATAGGAGAGGTTCTCTTTAGAATGCGTGAGCAAGATCTTGGCGTGCTAAAAAGTAATAAGGAGATTTTGAACCTTCTTGATCTATTAAAAAAAGATTCTGGCATGCATATTCGGATAGATCAAAATAATAATTATTTATTAATGTATTACAGTAAGTTTTGTCGCTGGTTTTATCAGCTTTAAATTAAGAAAGGAAAAAGAAATTGAATAGTTTTGAATCATTTCAGTTGGATGCACATTTATTAGCTGCGGTAACGAAAGCGGGCTACACCGCCCCGACTCCAATTCAGGCCGCGGCGATTCCCGTTGCGCTATCTGGAAGCGATCTTATCGGCATTGCTCAGACTGGGACTGGAAAGACGGCTGCGTTTGTTTTACCCATTCTCCAGAAAGTATTACAAGGGTATACGGGTCAGACCCGTGCGTTGATTATTACACCGACACGCGAATTGGCGGAACAGATTCACGAAACGATTCGCTTGCTTAGCGCGGGAACCAAGATTAAAAGTGCAACGGTGTATGGTGGCGTCTCCCCGCTTCCTCAAATTCGGGCATTGCGTGCCGGAGTTGAGATTTTGGTGGCTTGTCCTGGAAGGCTTTTGGATCATGTTCGTCAGCGTTATGCCAAATTAGGTGGTGTTGAAATTTTGGTATTGGATGAGGCGGATCGGATGCTGGATATGGGATTTCTCCCCTCGATTACGGCGATATTAAAAGAGGTTCCCGCTAAACGCCAGACATTGCTTTTCTCTGCGACATTTGCCCATGAAATTGAAAGTTTGGCCAAGCAGACGATGCGAAATCCAGAGCGGATTGAAGTCGGGCTAAGTCGCCCCGCGCACACGGTGACCCATGCGATTTTTCCGGTTCCAATGCACTTAAAATCTTCCCTATTGATGACGTTGCTTGAAGGAACGACAACGGAGTCTGTGCTTATTTTTACGCGGACGAAACATCGCGCTGAACGCCTTTTTCCTCAAATTGCAGCGGCGGGACACACGGTGACCACGTTGCACAGCAACAAGAGTCAGAGTCAGCGTCAAACGGCCTTGAAGGGATTTAAGGATGGTAAATTTCAGGTGATGGTTGCGACGGATATTGCCGCGCGGGGCATTGATGTCTCAACGATTTCCCATGTGATTAATTACGATATGCCCGCAACGGCGGATGATTATATTCATCGTGTCGGGCGCACGGGTCGCGCGGAAAAAACGGGCGATGCATTTACATTGGTCACGCCGGAAGATTCTGGAACGGTAAAAATGATTGAGCGGATGATGGGGAAACCTTTATCCCGTCAAATCCTTTCGAGTTTTGATTATACAATCCCAGTGCCGGAAGGTTCGAAGGATGTGACTTCCCCGCAAAGACGTTCAACAGGCCGTGGTGGTGGTAACACGACAGGTCGTCCTAGAAGTTTCTCTGGAAATAGAGGTGACAAACTCGCAGGGCACGCTGCCCCCCGAACAGGGAACAGTTCAGATAAAAACAATGCGGGTCCACCAAAAAGAGAATTTCGTCCTTCATCTGGAAATTCCACAAGACCGGGCAATTTTGCAAGAAGGCCAAAAGTCTAACCGATAAGGAAGTGTTACTACACTACACTACACAACCCATCCCCACCTAGCCTCCCCTTGAAGGGGAGGGATGAAGAGTCTGCCATGTTTTTTCTCCCCCATTCAAGGGGGGATTAAGGGGGGATGTGTTTAAGATGCCCAACCCAAGAGGGCTATGACATAGCCTTGCGAAAGATGATTTTGCAGTAGAACATCTCGCTCGGCTTGGGTTAAAATTCACGTCTGTTGCATCACTAAAAGGAGACGACAATGAATATCCATGAATATCAGGCGAAGGCATTATTCGCACAATATCAAATACCCATTCCAAACGGCAAAGTGGCATTCTCTTCGGAAGAGGCTGCCTCTGCCGCTGAATCATTAAATAGCCCCATCGCAGTCGTAAAGGCACAGATTCACGCGGGTGGACGCGGCAAAGCCGGCGGTGTGAAATTGGCAAAAGAAAGATTGGCCGTTCCCCTCTTCGCAAAAGAATTGCTCGGAAAAACACTCGTAACACATCAAACAGGACCGGAAGGCCGCGTCGTTCGGAAACTGCTCATTGAAGAAGGCGTGGACATTGACCGTGAACTCTATCTTTCTTTGGTTGTAGATCGCGCAAATGGATCAGTGGGTTTGATCGCGAGTACCGAAGGTGGCGTCGAAATTGAAACCGTCGCGGAGAAAACACCCGAAAAAATCATTCGCCTCTCTATTGATCCGCTTTTTGGATATCAGGCTTATCAAGGCAGAGCGGTTGCCTTTGCTTTGGGGCTGCCCAAAGAAGTCCTAGGACAGTGGAATTCACTTTTGGCCAATCTCTATCGCCTTTTTATGGATAAGGGCGCAATGCAAATTGAGATCAACCCCCTCATTATCACCAAGCAAAATAAAATCATTGCACTGGATGCAAAGGTGGGCTTTGATGATAACGCGTTATTTCGCAGCCCGGATGTACTTGCCTTGCGCGATTTAGACGAAGAAGAACCGTTAGAAACCCGTGCATCACAGTTTGGCTTAAACTACGTCAAACTTGATGGAACAATTGGTTGCATGGTCAATGGCGCGGGGCTGGCGATGGCCACAATGGATATTGTCAAACTGGCTGGCGGCTCCCCTGCAAACTTTCTGGATGTCGGTGGTGGCGCTTCCAAAGAAACGGTAAAAGAGGCCTTTCAAATTTTGTTGGCCGATCAAAATGTAAAAGGGATTTTCGTGAATATCTTTGGCGGCATTGTCCGATGTGAACGCATCGCACATGGCATCATGGATGCGGCCAAGGAAATTTCGTTTGGCCTTCCCGGCGGTGCGCGCGCCGTGCCATTGGTTGTTCGTCTGGATGGCACCAATGCAAAAGAAGCAAGAGAATTGCTCGTCAACTCTGGGATGAAATTGCAAGTCGCTGACTCGTTGTGGGACGGGGCGCAAAAAATTGTGGGGCAAAGTGCCCCTGCTGCTTGTGCCGATCCCGTTGGGATCGGAAAACAGGGATAAAGTGTCTCGTAGGTCTTATTGGCTGATATGATTGATTGGTCTTTCCCAAAACATTGCCTCGGTGTGATGATCTTTCCCAAAAACACTTTTACAGCAGTGTCGGAACATCACAACGAACGCCACGTTATTTCCCTCTCAATGATTTTTGGTCTCCTCTTCGCCCGTCAGATAATGCATTCTGAAAATCACGATCTTGTTTTCTACGTTGTCACAGCACTCGCTTCCGGAGTCGGATTTGTCTACTTCGCAGGATTCTTCTTATCCTGGTTGATCCGAATTGGCGGCTCTGTCTTGGCAACACCTGCAAAAATGCGGTCGGTGCTTTCTTACGCGTTTGTCCCCTACATCCTTGCATTGAGTCTTCTGGCTCTTTCCAGGGTCGGGGTGCTTCCAAAGACATCAGCAATCGCATTTTTTTTCATCGTCTTGAGTTGGGGCTTGGCCGTGTTTGGTATTAAAACGGTCAGTGAAATAAAAACACTGCAAGCCTTATTTGTGATGGTTGTTCCCGTGGCCGCGTTGGTATTGATTATCGCAATTTTATATAAAATCGCATGGGTTATTTGGGGTTACTAATGGCGACGGCCACTCCGAGGACGACTGCTACGCAGTCTATCCCCGCTCCCGTTGGTCGCGGAAAAACATAATATCGTTCGGCAATATTGAAGCCGGAACGCAGTATTTTTTAATAGCAGGAGAAATCAATGAGTATATTGGTCAATAAAGAGTCCCGCATATTGGTGCAAGGTATTACTGGAAAAGAAGGTTCTTTTCACGCAACCCAATGTAAAGCCTACGGGACAAAAGTTGTTGCCGGCGTCACACCCGGAAAGGGCGGAACCGTTTTTGAAGAAATTCCGGTTTTTGATACCGTTGCACAGGCCGTCTCAAAAACAGATGCCAATGTCGCAATGATTTTTGTTCCGCCGCCATTTGCAGCCGACGCGATCTGTGAAGCAGCTGAGGCGAACGTGCCACTCATCATTGCCATTACCGAAGGCATTCCGATTCTCGACATGATGCGTGTAAAACGTTTTTTGGCCAATAAGCCGGTTCGTTTAATCGGCCCAAACTGCCCTGGCATTATTACCCCTGATGAATGCAAAATCGGGATTATGCCCGGATTTATTCATAAAAAAGGGGAAATCGGTGTTGTTTCTCGAAGTGGCACATTGACCTACGAAGCGGTATGGCAATTGACCCAATTGGGATTAGGCCAATCCACCTGTGTCGGCATCGGCGGCGATCCGATCAACGGCACAAACTTTATTGATGTGCTCGCACTGTTTGAGGCCGATCCAGAAACAAAGGGCGTGGTCATGATTGGCGAGATCGGTGGCGATGCGGAAGAGGCCGCTGCAGAGTTTATCAAGCAGAAAATGTCAAAGCCCGTAGTCTCGTTTATATCGGGAATGACTGCGCCGCAGGGACGCAGAATGGGACATGCGGGAGCCATTATCTCTGGGGGAAAAGGTTCGGGTGCAGATAAAGTTGCCGCGCTTCAAGCGGCTGGGGTAACCGTTGTGGAGAACCCCGCGAAAATTGGTGAGGCCATGAAATTGGCCATTCAATAACGTTAGAGTCACAAATATTATGCCCATTACCAGTAAAAAACCCAGTCAAAAATTAAGTCATTTTGATAAAAAAAGTCGCGCGACAATGGTGGATATTTCTCAAAAATCGTCTACAAAAAGAATTGCAACCGCTGTCGGCACGGTCTTTATGAGTCTTTCGACATTGCGCCTGATAGAGGAGAATCGCCTTCAGAAGGGAAATCTTTGGGAAGTGGCGAGATTGGCCGGTATCATGGCCGCTAAGAAAACACCTGAACTGATCCCGATGTGTCACCCTATTCTACTTGGAAATATTGAAGTGGATTTTACGGTCAACACGCCGAAAGATTCCGACACGGCAGAAGTACAAATTAAAGCTTCTGTCACGGCATTGGGACAGACCGGTGTTGAGATGGAAGCCATGACCGCAGTTTGTGTCGCCGCATTGACTCTTTATGATATGTGTAAAGCCGCCGATAAGGGCATTTCGTTTGGAGAGATTGGGCTTACCTTTAAGAGCGGCGGGAAATCGGGCATATACGATCGAACAAAGACAGCAAAATAGGGAGAACGATTCATGAGAGATTTTATCCGTGCAATGGAAGAGAAGGCAATTTTGGGAATCCGTATTGGTTATGATGAAGGCGTTCGCTTACTTCAAGCCAGCGGGCCTGATATTTTAGACTTGATCTCATCGGCCAATCGCGTCCGCCATCACTACTGGGGAAATACCGTTCATCTTTGTTCTATTGTCAACGCGAAGTCAGGCCACTGTCCTGAAAATTGTAATTTTTGCGCGCAGTCGGCCTTTCATAATACCGACATTCCAACCTACCCTTTAATGGACGCAGAAGGAATGCAAAAAGCCGCGGATGAGGCTGCTGGATTTCACGCGGAGGCGTTTGGGATTGTGGCCGCATGGCGCGGATTGCGTGAAGGAAAAGATTTGGAACAAGTCCTCGAACGGCTCCGGGAGTTAAGCAAAGGGGGAAAGATTCGGATTGATGCCTCACTTGGTATTATTGAAGACCCTAAAATTGCGGTTCGATTAAAAGAGGCCGGCGTCGCGTATTATAATCATAATTTAGAAACGGCACGGTCGTTTTTTCCGCAGGTTTGCACGACACATACTTACGATGATCGGGTAAGAACAATCGAGTATTGTAAGTCCGCTGGAATTAAAATTTGTTGTGGCGGCATTTTTGGAATGGGAGAAAATGTTGATCAACGAATTGAAATGGCCGTCGCGCTTCAGGAGTTGGATGTAGACGTCGTTCCATTGAATTTTCTTCATCCTGTGGCGGGAACCCCATTTGAAAAAAATCCGCCGTTGAAACCGATGGAAATATTAAAGATTATTGCCGTCTATCGTCTGATGCTCCCCTCCAAAGATATTATGACTGCGGGAGGCCGAGAGCTGCATCTTCGCGATTTACAATCGTGGATGTTTACTGCGGGAGCCAGCCACACGTTGATTGGGAATTACCTCACGACAACAGGACGAAACCCACAAGACGACCTGACCATGATTGACGATCTGGGTCTTTCGTATGAGTACGGATGCGCAGAGCGAACAGAAGCAAAAAGTGAACTCTCGCTCTCTGTTTTATCCAGCTCATAAATTTTTAATCACACCCTCCCCTTTTTAGACGCTGCAATGTCGCTCATCTCACTGACGAACATTAGTAAAATTTATCAGATGGGAGCCGTCGCGGTACACGCGCTTTCTGACATTTCGCTTGCCATTGAAGAGGGGGAATCCGTTTCCATCGTCGGCCGATCGGGAAGCGGAAAAACGACATTGCTCGATGTAATCGGCTGTCTCTCCCTGCCTACGTCCGGCGAATATTTATTAAATGGGAACGCGGTTTCCTCTTTTTCCGAAGAGGCATTGGCTAAAGTTCGGAATCAGTTGATTGGTTTTATTTTTCAAACGTTTCACTTACTGCCCCGACAAACGGCGCTGATGAATGTCGCTCTACCCCTTTTTTACAATGGCACTCTAAAATCAGAACGCGTGGATCGCGCGAAAGAAGCCTTGAAACAAGTGGGGCTTTCCGATCGCGAGCATCATATGCAAAGCGAGCTTTCAGGAGGACAGCAACAGCGTGTTGCGATTGCCCGCGCATTGGTGACTCATCCCAAAATCATTCTTGCGGATGAACCGACAGGAAATTTAGATTCCAAATCCGGCGCGGAAATTATTGATCTTCTCTTGGAATTGCATCAAAATGGAAGCACATTGATTATCATTACGCACGACACAGAAGTCGCAAAACAGGCAAAGCGGAAAATTGTGATCGCGGATGGGAAATTGCTACAAGAGGGTTAAAACACAGATTGGCACTCCTTTTAGCAGCTGAACAAAAAGACTACGCCTCTGTCATTTCGGGTATATTATACTAATTCGCAATAGAATACGCTTTAATAATCCACTGCTATTGCAATTTTAACCGGACACTAGAGATTCGGCATTTCAAATGACTTTATCTTTTATAGATTGAAGCGATTGAAACAACCGTACTCCATCTGTCACCCCCAGTAAGGGATCAGTGACCCGCTCTGGATGCGGCATCATCCCCAAAACATTCCCCGCCTCATTACAAATCCCCGCAATACTATCAATTGAGCCATTGGGGTTCGCATCATCCGCCACAACCCCATTCGCATCGCAGTAAGAAAATACAATTTGGTTTTTGCGCTTCATTGTTGATAATACAGCAGGCTCGACATAATAATTTCCTTCGGCATGGGCAATCGGCAGCGTTAACACCTCTCTGTCTTTAATAGAAGATGTTAAAAAAGTATCGCGATTATCAACTCGAATAGAGACATTCTTACAGATAAACTTTAACTTTCTGTTTCGCAATAATGCCCCAGGAAGAAGACCGGATTCAGTTAGGATTTGAAAGCCATTACAAATGCCAAGCACTTTACCACCGGCATTGGCGTACGCGATCACCGCCTTCATAATGGGGGAGTGCGACGCAATGGCACCCGTTCTCAGATAATCGCCATAAGAAAAACCGCCGGGAAGAATTAGAAGATCAACTGAGGGAAGCGTTTTTTCCTGATGCCAAATAAATACGGTCTTTTCTTTGAGGACGCTTTCTATTGCAACCTGACAGTCCCGATCGCAATTAGACCCAGGGAACACAACAATACCAAACAACATTTCTACTCTTATTTCCGTACTTCTTTCGTATAGTGATCGAGGATCGCATTGGCGATATCAGGAAGCGCAATGGCACGATCCACCACGTTTGCCTCCATCGCAACACGCGGCATGCCATAGATCACTGCGGTTTCTTCCGACTCAACAAATGTGGTTCCTCCTTTGGACTTGATTTGTTGAAAGCCGGAACAGCCATCATGCCCCATGCCAGTGAGCAAAATCCCAAGCAGATTGGCACCATAAATCTCGGCTGCAGAACAGAGCATTTTATCAATGGAAGGCACGTAAATATTTGCTTCGTTGGCAGGCATCAGACAGGTATAAATACCATTATCTCGTTTTTCAAAAAGGAGATGGAACCCACCCGGCGCAATATAGACGTGACCATTTTCTAACCGTTCTCCACCTTGCGCTTCACTGACAGACAAAGACGATTTTTTATTGAGCGTCTCGGCAAAGGCTGCTGTAAATCCTTTTGGCATATGTTGAGAAATGACAGTCGGAACACAAAAGTCTTGAGGAAGGGCACCAATCACCTCATAGAGGGCACGCGGCCCGCCCGTCGAAGCCCCAATCGCCAATAATCCAAAATGGGCTTTTGATAGGCCTTCTCGTTTCAAAATCTTATGCCGAGTATGGGTTTGAAACAGAAGATTCTTCTCCGTAATCGTCGCTGCGGCCTCAATCTTCGTAATCAGCTCGTTTGATTTCTTAAACCAGGCCTCATGCATACTCAGTTTACTCAGAAAATCGCACGCGCCAAATTCCAAGGCCTTAAACACATTATCGGTCTGCGCACGTCCAGAAAGCACAATCGTCGGCGTGGGAGTATTCGCCATCAACCAACGCAAAAACGTAAACCCATCCATGCGCGGCATCTCAAGGTCTAACAAAATCACATCCGGTTTTGTTTCAAGCACCAGTTTCATTCCTTTTTCGCCATCTTCCGCAAGACCGGCTAGCGAAAGATGCGCGTGCTCCTTTAAAACCATCGTAATGAGGCCTCGAAACGAAATGGAATCATCAATGATTAAAAGACGAAGATTCTTTTTCATGCGTTTAATAAAAAGGGTTAATAATATTGGCTTCTATTTGAGGCGGTCGTTGATATAAAAGATCGTGCTTAAAGTTTCGGAGCGTATATTTTGTCGAAAGGGCAATCAGGGATTCTGAATGCCCCAGCAGCAAAAAACCACCGGGCTGTAATTTTTGATAAAACCCATCAATCGAACGCCTTTTAGAGGCTGCATCAAAATAAATAATCACATTGCGGCAAAAGATCGCGTCCATTTCCGGCAAAAGACCCCACTTCTCTATTTCGTAAAGATTCAGATGAAGAAAGACCACCGGTTGTTTGACGCGATCATCAATCCGAAACTCGTTCTGTTCTTTCGTAAAATAAGTCTTCTGAAAATAAGGATCTATCGCACGGAAGGAAGGCTCGCGATAAACCCCGCGTCGAGCAGACGATAAAGACGCACGGCTAATATCGGTGGCGTAAATTTCGACCGGCAGTCCCTTAAAAAGGCGATGCTCCAAAAAAAGCATTGAAAGGGTATACGGTTCCTCTCCAGTTGAGCAGCCCGCACTCCAGATCCGAAGCCGGCCATTTTTCCTTGCGCGATCGTGAAGCTCCGGCATCACCTCATCCATGAAGGTTTCTAATTGTTTATTCTCCCGGAAGAAATAGGTCTCATGAATCGTGATCGTATCAATCATCAGGGCGATCTCTTCGTCCTTTTTACGATCGTATTTTAAGAAATAATAATAATCCCCAAAATTGGTCAGTTGCCGATTTTTAATATTTTGTTGAAGACGGCTTTCTAATATCGGTTTCGTGTCTTCGGAAAAAAAAATACCGGAAATTTCATAAATAAAATCCCGAAGGACCCGAAACATCGCGTCTGTAAGCTCAATTCGATTCATTTGATCATCAAACTAAAAAGAATGGTTTGTGCGAGAAAGCGCAAAACGGGCGGCATCTCGAACAAGCGGGTCTTCGTCAGAATCCGCCATATCCTGAATCTTATTGGAAGAGACTGCACTTAAGCGCGCAACAGAAGAAACGGCAGCAGCACGCAATGCCCAATGACTTTCTTCCAATATGGGAGTCAGCTCCGAAAGTGCTACCGGATTGCCATGTTCTCCTAATGCAAGAATGGCCGCTTTTTTTACGTCACGATCTTCTGAAGACAGTTTTTGCACAATGACCGAAAAAATGGTCGCGTCCTGACGCTGCCCCAAGGCTGTCAGCGCTGCAATCTGGACAACGCCAGTCGGGTCTTTAACGAGCTTTAATAAAAGAGATAGACTCTTCTCTTCAAAAGCACGACCAACAGTTCGTGCCAACGCAGCACGAACCCACATATTATCGTCATGGAGCAAAGATGCAATATCATCGAGAACCGCTTCACCCCCGCCTTCTTCCAACACCTTGAGAACCGCGACACGCACTTTATAATCTTCATCTCCCAAAGCAGACAAAAGCGGACGAAGCACCAATGAATGCGGGAATTTTCCAAGCGCATTGACAGCGGCACGTCGAACCCCCTCGTCCTGATCCTTCAATAGAAAGACAATATTAGAAATCGCAGACACGTACCCTACCTCGGCAAGAAGTGCTGCCGCATTGGCACGAAGATGCGCCGATTTTTGCTGCATTGCCGTCACCAATTGATCCATGGGAAGCGCATCCTGCATTGCTAAAAGTGAACGAGAAGCCGCCTCCTGAACCTCTGGATAAGGATCATCCAATAAATTCATCAGTGATGGGATCACATCCTCTTTCCCTATTTTTCCAAGCGCAACAGCGGCCGCTTCTCGAACAGACGCGCAATTATCCCGTAATAAATCCAGCAGAAAAGGAATTCCTTCTACATCAGCAAGCGCTCCCCATACCATTGCTGCTGCATGACGGGTCTTCTCATTTTCCCAGAAACCACGCTCCAATAACTTGGACAACTCCGGCAAAATCAATCGGCCCATGCCGGACAATGACTCCACGACATCCAAATCATATTCCACCAAAAAAGGGATCAGGAGCGAAACCACTCTGACTTCAGCGACCCATCCCAACGCCTGAATGGCCCCTCTTTTAAGGAGTGGATCAGAATGCTCCAAGAGCGAGACCAAAAAGACATAATCCTGTTCATTGTAGATCGCTTTGATCTGGCACCGGAATGCAGCTTTCTCTTCTTTCCCTTGTTTAAGCCACAAAGCCAGTAACGCTTTTAGCGTTACACGGCGAATGCTTTCGGAGTCGGCATGAAAATCATCCAATAAACAAGGCAGTGCCTTCATATCGGAAATGGCCCCCAAGGCCTCAAGTGCCGCACGTTTGAATATCTTTTCCTTTGAGATTTCAATCAGGTGGGGAACCGCCAGCGAAGAGCCAATCAACTCCAGTGCTTTAATGGCTGAAAAAGTGAGCAACGAATTTCCTTTTTTCAAGAAAGGAATCACTTGTAGAACGCCTTCCGGCGGACGAATCTTTCCAATGGCTTCCAGCGCGGAAGAACGTAGGTTATCCGCAAAACCAGCAGAACGCTCTTCAAGAGAATCATCCCCTAATATTTCGATGAGAAGCGGTGAGATTGCCTGCGGATCGCGAATATCTCCAAGAACATCAATCACAACTTTTCGGGTATCGTCGTTGACCTTCTTTAAGTTCAAAAGCAGCGCCGGAACAGACGCCTTTCCCCACTGCACAAAAAGATCAGCTGCTGCATTTCTTCGTCCGACATTATCGTTTTTATTGATACGATCAAGGAGTTTTTGAACAACCTCCCCCTTCTTTTTTGCCTTTGCCATTGCAGCAACGGCTTCTTTTCGAATCTGCCACTCGCTATCCCCCATCGCCTCCATCACAATTTCAAAACAAGCCGCATCTTCTATTCGTTCAGAGAGCGTCTTGAGAATGGCCAGCCGGGCAACGACATCCCCTTCTTGCATTTCTATTGCGATCTGTTCTGATGTGAAATCCATAATCAAAAAATTTCTGACGCGCGATTAGACCAATGCCGCTTTTTTCTTTTTCAGAAAATCTTCAAACACATCGTTGAGATAGTCTTTCTCTTGTTGAATATCTAATGAGACACGCGAGTTGTAATGTCTTCTGCCCTCTTCAATTTCCTCTTTTAAGAGATCATAAAATGTATCGTTTAAAACCCCCTCTTCCACCTTCTTTTCATTGTACAAAACGATATCAGAAACAATAATTCTGGCCAATCTTCTTGCCGATGCAACGGCCTTCTGCCGCGCTTCTTCTGAAGCAAACAATGGCGCATCAGATTGCACAACAGCTGGAGAAGGGACATTTTTCACAGGCGGTTTCTCTTCATGGAAACCCGCGTCCATCAATGGCAAAATTGAAATGGGTTCGACCTGAGCGGACGCGACATGATCCACATGGTCTGCTGAAAAAGATGTTTCAAAGAAACCGGTTCCATTAAGATGCATTTGAATTTTATGAACAAGATCCCTTTGGATACTACCTCTCTCAATATAGTCATGGGCTCCGGAAATTTGCATCTGGGTTTCGGCCGATAAATTTGACTTTCCATATCCCGGAGAGACCAAGATGAGAATCGGTTTTTCTGGAGAAAGTATTTTTTCGGTCATTTCCCCCAGTTGCGCATTGACTGCGCCCGGCAGACTCAAATCAACCAAAACGGTTGCTGGAGAAAAACCTCTTAACATCGAAGAGAAGCCATCTAATGACGAAGCCTCCTCAACCAAAAACCCAGCATCCTCCAACAGCTCTTTGATGATTTCTCGTGTTCCCTCTCCATTGATTGCAATGGCAACATGCCTTGTATCAAGTAACTTTCTTTCTAGAGGAATTGCAGGCGGGGCTATTTCGGTAACGGGTTCATCATGCCCATCGAGTTTAAGCGACAAGTCCACCTGTATTTTAATATTGGTCTGACAATGAGGACATACCACCAGCATCATGCGCTCCTTTTTTTGTTCTAAATCAATTGAATCCATAACAATCTTTCATTACTTCAACAGCAATTAGCGATAATTTAATTTCACATCGGCAATTTCTTTTTCTAACAACGCCGACTCCCGAATGAGTGCTTCAACCGAACTCCCCACCCGCTCCACTGTGTCCACCGTTTCGCGCGTCACCTTCCCAATTTGGTCAATCGCGCGCACAATCTCCTCGCTCTTTCCCTTTTGCTCCAAGGTATCCTCAGCAATTTCACGTGCCATTTTAGAAACCATTTCCGATACTTCCTTCACCTTCTTCATCCCTTTTGAGTGAGGAAGTATCGCTTCCTGGAGCGATTCTGTAATGGATTTCATGCGATAGGCTGCCTCAATAATTTTTTCTGATTTTCGATCCTGCTCTCCAGTCGCTTTTGCAATTTCATGGACACGTTCATTGACGCGCATCATCGATGTTCCCACTTGACGAACCACCTTAGATTGCTCTTCCATCGTATTCGCCACCATTGTCGTACGCTGAGTCGAGCGATTAATGCTATCATAGATTCGCTCTAACGCATCCTGGGCTGATTTAGAAAGAACCACGCCCTCTTCAATACGGGCATTGCCGATTTCAATCGCTTCGACGGCCATTTTTGCTTGAGATTGCAACGCGCGAATAATTTCATGGATTTCATGGGTTGACGCGGCGGTTCGTTCGGCCAACTCCTTAATTTCATTGGCGACCACAGAGAATGACCTGCCATGCTCCCCCTCTTGTGCGGCAATAATTTCTGCGTTGAGCGCCAGCAAGTTGGTTTGATCGGCCATATCATCAATCACGTCTAAGAACTTGCTAATATTGCCGGTCTGCTTTTCGACGGTACGAACCGCTTTATAAACTTCGTTGGATTCCGTTTTAATACGCAAGATTCCGTCTCGGGTCATCTCAACTTTTTTCCTACCCAAGTCGGCATGATTATTGACCTCATTGGCCAACTCCACCATTTCCAAGATATTAATCCGAGTTCCCTTTAACGATTGATCCATTTCGATCATCGAAGCCGACGTAGACTCCGCCTCCGCCAACAACGTCTCCACATTCTTATCAATACGTTGAATTTCCGATGACATAGATAAAATCGCGGTAGAGGCCTCATCCACCGACGCGGCCAGAAAAGTTGTATTTTTTGTAATCTCCTCAACGGCGACTGTAACTTGTACTGTTGCATTCGCGCTTTCTTTAGAAGAAGCGGCCAACTTTCCAGAGGCATCCGTCATGTTATGAATTCGCTCATTCATTTTTCCAATATACTCGGAGGTGGCTCCAATGGCGTCAATCTGAACAATCGCCCCCTGCATAATTTCACGGCTTCCCGTCATTAAATCTGAAGCGGTTCTTGAAACCCGCTGTGCCGCAGTAAAAATTTGGGGAATAATCCCAGCAAGACGCTCCGAAAAACGATTGAAACCCAATGCGATTGTCCCGATCTCGTCATGATGTCCGGCGTGATCCAATTGGCCTGCCAGATTTTTCTCTCCAATTTCTATAATCTTTTCTCCCAATTTTTTAATCGGAAGGAGAACAATGAGATAGGTTGAGAAGGAAATAATCCCAAAGAGAAACAAGGTCACGACGAATCCGGCAAAAATTCGTTCTGAAGTGGAAGGGCCAAACACCGAGTAGAGCATTGCGAAACCAACTATGAGAACAAAAAAATTGATTCCGACAATTCGAGAAAGCAACCTTCCGTATTGATTATTATTCAAGACCTCCGACCCTCCATACGCTGCGCAAAAAACCGATTCAATCTCAACCCTCTTGAGAAGGGACAATGTACCATCATCAATGGAAATAAAGCAATGTGATGCATGTACTATCATCAGTCTAGCAATAGATTTATTTTGCCCATTTGATTGTGCAGCCAATGGCATGGGTTTCGGGCGAGGCAACCGGTTGGCTGGAAAGCACGGCCACGATCGCATCTCTAAGGTATTGCACCTCCACATCTTGGGGTTGCTGATAATTGTCATCAATCTTGCCTGTATATTGCAGTCGGCGACTTTCGTCGAGCAAGAAAATCTCCGGCGTGTAATGCGCGCCATACGCATCGGCCACTTTCTGCGATTCGTCACGCAGGTACGGAAAATTAAAGCACTTCTCCCTTGCATGGGACTGCATCTTTTCAAACGAGTCTTCCGGATAGTTCACCGTTTCGTTTGCGTTAATCGCAACAACCGCCACTCCCCGATCCTGAAAATCTTTCTGAATGGCGATGATCCGATCTTCATACGCCTTGACATAAGGACAATGATTACAACTAAAGATGACAATGAGAATCTTTTTATCCTTAAAGTGATCCAATGAATAGTTTTTGCCATCTACCCCCGGCAGATTAAAATCGGGCGCGATGTCCCCGATTGCAAGACGCTTTTTCTCCATGTCAAACCTCCTTTACGTTTATTGATTTGTTCTGCAATTGGCTCATCCACCAAAGCAGTGCGAGCCCTGGAATCATGGTGAAGACGCTGATCATATAGAAAGTAGGATACTGGAGTGTCTCCGCCAAATAGCCGGAAAATGGCCCAACGAACCGAGACGTCATTGCAGCAAGACTCGAAAAGAGGGCATATTGCGTTGCGCTGTATTGCCGCTGAGTCAAACTCATGAGTAAGGCAACGAAAACGGTTGATCCCGCACCGCCAGACAGATTTTCAATACCCACCGCAAGCAAAAGACCCTGCGTACTCGGCCCTGTCATGGCCAAACCAATGAAAACCAAATTGGAAATCCCTTGAAGAATGCCAAATATCCAGAGCGAACGCATCAATCCGATACTGGCTAAAACGGCCCCGCCAATCAGGCCTCCCGCGATGGTGGCAAACATGCCGACCCCTTTGTTCACAGCCCCGATCTCCGATTTTATAAAACCAAGATCCATGAGGAAAGGGGTTGTCATTGCCCCTGAAAAGGCGTCCGGAAATTTATAAAGAACAATCAGGGATAAAAGTAAGATTGCCTTTAATTTTCCATTTTCCTGAAAGAAGGCCAAGAAAGGCAGCTTCACAGCCTCTTCGATTGTGCGCGGCAAAGTAACTTTGGGTTCGGGGTCTGCCCATAAAACAGCAGCAACTCCCGCCAACATAAAAGGTGCCATCACCCAATAAACGTTTTGCCATGAAAGGTGATCAGAGAGAATGAGCGCGAAAGCACCGGAAACCAGCATCCCCAATCGGTACCCCAATACAAAAACGGATGCACCTGCCCCCAATTCTTCGGGGTCTAGGATATCGGAGCGATAGGCATCGGCTGCGATATCCTGTGTGGATGAGAGAAAAGCAACAACGATAGCGGAGAGTACCAACAGGCCAGTTTGGGCGATCGCGTCAAACATTCCCATTGTAAAAATCGCGACCAACAAGGCCAACTGCGTGATAATGAGCCAACCGCGACGACGTCCAAAAAAAGGAGGCGAGAACCGATCCAAAAAAGGCGCCCAAAGAAATTTCATGGTGTAGGGCAAGCCAATCAACGTCACTGCACCGATTTCCGTCAGGCTCATGCCCGCATCTTTGAACATGGCCTGAAGCGTGCCAAAGGTGAGTGCAAGCGGAAATCCAGAAGAAAACCCCAGCAACAACAGGATCGCCATCTTTTTTTGGGTAAAAACTTTGAGATAGATTCCCACAGGCACCTCCGCTAGACGGGACGGGAAAATTTGCTTCGTATCAATTCGGTTTGGTGGAGCTGAGGGGGATCGAACCCCTGACCCCAAGACTGCCAGCCTTGTGCTCTCCCAGCTGAGCTACAGCCCCACGTCATCTGCGAAAAACGAGGGACAGACTATCATCCGACTTTATTACTGTCAATGCTACAAGAAGCGCCCCTAATCCGGACGTAAGGTTTTTTTAGAGAAAGGAGAGATAGGATTGACCC
>JBBTIN010000018.1:0-4707 GCA_038059935.1 Nitrospirota bacterium | reverse complement strand
TGCCCCAAACCCGACAGGGCAGGGCCACACACTTTTCTATCTCTGTTCTTGGGTCTATAACGAGAATTTGACAAGACTGCGTTATTGTGCTAACTTTCCGCCCATTATCAATCGAACTCTTTTTTAAGAATCGCAAATAAAGAAGATCGTCACAAGGATACGAATGAGCGTTTTACTGGTGGATGATAATCCAGAGATTCAAAACCTTGTTGAATCTACACTCCAACAAGACGGGCTTTCCGTTGTTTCCACGGACGATGGACTCTCCGCACTCGACATCGCCATCTCGGAAAAGCCCGATCTCATTCTCGTTGACTCCGCCATCAAGGGAATTGATATCTTCACGTTTGTAAAAAAAATTAAACGCAGAGCGAGTCTCGCAGAAACCCCAATTATTTTACTGCTCAATCCGGGGGAGCGTCCCGACCCTGCCGCATTGCAATCGGCGGGACTCAGCGCCATTCTTAAAAAGCCGATTGATCCAACCCTCCTATCAAAAGAGGTCAGAAAGAAAATGGGAATCGCCCCCCAGAACGATGACGTTCCTTCTTTGGATATCGAAAAGGGTTTCTTATCGAATGAAGCGATGGAAACTTTTGGAAACAAAGCGGAGGACACGCTCTCTCTTGATCTTTTAGACGCGGACGATTCATCCACTTCTCTTACAGAAAAACAAGAAAAGACATCTCACAGCGAACAAACAAAAATAAGTGAATTGCCTCCCTCCATTGATGAAAGAAAAGTGGATGAGGCGATTCGTCGGATCGTAACAGAGGTCGTAGAGCGCGTCGCTTGGGAAGTCGTGCCGGGATTGGCTGAAACCGCCGTACAAAAGATGAAGATTCAATCGCTTGTTGAACAAGTGGTATGGGAAGTGGTCCCATCCTTGGCCGAAATTGAAATCAAAAAAGAGATCAAGCGGCTACAACCCGACGAAGACTTCTCGTCGTAGGGGCACGGCATGCCGTGCCCCTACACGACCATTCAAATCCCCATCGTCCCCCTAATACACCGTTCGCGTCACAATGAACCGCTTCTCTCCCGCTTTTAACGTGACCTCGCGGGGGAGTAGGGTATCAATCGTTTTATTCCCACTCTGACCAATGAACTGACCACTCACCTTGTATGTGCCGGGAGGAACCACCATGCGACTGAGATGAATCTGATCCGGCAAGGTTCGCCAAGAACGATTATCTGCCGACTCGGTTAAAGCAACTGCAGCCTCAGCAATCTTTCCGAGTAAAATCCCACCGCCGCCACTGATTTCGGAATCGGCTTTTTTGGACGCCTTTCTGACCGCAGCCGCTTTCAGCGCGGCGCGCGCGATAGCCCGCGCACTAATCCTTACAATTCGATCGTCCAGACTTCTTTTTGCAATGGCCGTTATGTCGTGCACCAGAAACGATTGCCCATAAAACGGTTTCAACCCCGATAGCGAAATGAGCAAATGCCGCGTGTTCGATTTCTGCGGAACATATCGCGGAAACGCAACGCGAACCATTTGTCCCAATGTAGAAAACACAGCCTCTCCCGATCCCACATTTGCTTCCCAATGCGACGTCGCTAAAATCGTATTGACCGCATTTTGGTTCACGACCAAATCCAGATAAACATTTTCTTTATACGGCGATTTCCCGTTCATTGAAATCACAATCACTTCCGCTTTTGATTTTTGATCGGCAATCCGACTCCACCGCGTCGTTGGAAAAAGTTTCTGATACGCCTCATGCTCTTCCCGCATTTGCAGCGCCTCCGATGTCCGCAACAAATCAGCAGCAATCATTGCGGGAATCGGCGTGCCGTAAGTCTTCTCCCAATCCTGATAAATCTCATACCCCTTTCGGTACGAGATAAACGCATTGTTAAGCCCTTCACGTCCGCCTCGCGCCTCATACAATATGCCGGAAAAATAGCGCGCAAAGGCATCCTCTTTATAGCCGTTTTTCTTGTCCTGATCGGCGTCATTAATCCGATTTAATGTGGTATCAAGGCGGCGGCATTCGACCAACGCCTCATCAATCTCTCCAAGCTGGGCATAGTTTAAGGCCATGATCAGATGAATCATCACCTGTTCAAAATCCTCGCCCGTATAAGGAAGCGCAGTATCGCTGGTCAAAAGAGAGAGGCCATGTTTCGTGAGACTTTCCGTGTAAAGGCCATCGGCAACGCGATTCGCTTGCTCCAACATCGCGTTACTTTCTTTGTGGCGGCCAGACAGGGAAAGCGTCATGCCACGATCCATCAGATAAAGAAGCCGATTATTTTTTCCGTAACGGCCTTCTTCTTTTTGGATAATGGCGTCGGCACCGATTTGATCGTGTGCGGCGAGAGATTGATCAACAAGCGAATAGTGGGCAGAAAACGGCGAACAAGCAACCATCCCCGTTATAAAAAAGAGGCAAGCGATTCCTCTTTGAATCTTCATGGCTGGCTGACTAAAAACCAAATTTCTTTTTCGTCATCAGTTTCTTAATCTTCTTGTCCCCAAACCAAACCTTCGTATTTTTCTCCATATCAATCATCTCAAGTGTGACTTGAAAATATTTGTAACTTTTTTTATCTACCTGTTCTTCAAAAGAGTTAATCACCCCTTTTAACATGTAATTCGCTCCAGTCTCATTCCGATTTTGATTGACCGTGTCTTTACTCGCATTTTCCTGTTGATCGGCGCGTTCCTCGCGAATCTCATCGCGCTCCGATTTTGAGGCGACAAACGTCACGCGTCCCGAATTAAATAGCTCCCGCTCCAAATCTTTCGTGAACGTCTCGGTCGGAATATGGTCATGCGTTTTATTTAAAACCGTTCCAATAATCACCATCGGCGGCTTGCCTTTTTTTTGCTGAAATTGGTCTACCCAAGGGCGCGCCAAGGCCTCTTTGACCATCTCGGAGGCCACAACGCGCGAGTCGGTATCGTTCCATCGCGTGGATAAATCAACCGTTTCAGCTGTATCCAACCGCTCAACCACTCGGGTGGCGCAACCGCTTATCATGAGACATCCCAATAACAACAACATCGTTTGTTTTTTCATTGCATTCTCCTTTAATATTACTATCTATACGCACGCTTATATTAAGGAATGTCCTGTAGGGGCGACGCATACGTCGCCCCTACTTTGATTCCTCACTCGTGACAAGCGATTCCTCGCAGGATTCGACTTCACTCGCCGGCTCCAACGCTAACTCTGAAGAATCCGACTCCTCTGAAAGTTCCGCTTCGCGCTCCGCGATGTCGGAAAACTCTTTTAGAGTTGGAAGTCCTGCCAAATTAGGCAAGCCAAAATAAAGCAGGAAGTCTCGCGTGGTGCCGTACATCAATGGCCTGCCAGCGACCTCTTTCCTGCCAACGATTTTAACCAGCCGCCGATCAATCAGCGTTTTAATCACCCCAGCGGCATCCACACCGCGAATCGCTTCAACTTCAGCGCGGGTCAATGGTTGTTTGTAGGCAATAATCGCAAGGGTTTCCAAACTCGGCTGCGAAAGACGCGACGCGGTTTTAATCTTTTCTAATTTCTTCACCCACGGGGACATCTCGCTTCGCGTGGTCATCTGATACTCGGAAGCAACCAAGACAATCTGCATCCCGCGATCAGACTGCTCGTATGTTTCTTGCAAGGCCACGAGCATTTCGATGATCTTACTTTTTTCAATTTCGGGCAAGACTTCCCTGATTCGCTCCACCGAAATAGCGTCTCCCGACACAAAGAGCAATGCTTCGATAATTGGCTTTATTTCATGATCTTCCATTATTCCTCTTCCAAAAAAGTCAAATTATTGTTCTTCAGATTGTCGGTTCCAATCAAGCGCAGCGCGCCACAGTCCTCAAGTTGTAAAACTTTGATCAACCCCAAACGAATCACTTCCAGCAGGGCCAAAAAGGTCACGACCACTTCATGCCGGGTTTGAACCCCATCAAAAATTTGATCAAAAAGAAGCGTCTTCCCCGGCTCCATCATCGAAACGAGAAAATAAATTTTGTCGCGAACGGAAAGTTCGTCGTTTTGAATGAAGAGCGTCGCCGGATCTGGAAGCCGCGCAATCACCTTTTGCAGCGCGGTTAAAAGGTCGGTCATGTCGAGATTGCCTAAAGAAATCTCACAGGTTTCGGAATCCACCGGAAGCGGTGCTCTGGCAAAAATTTGTCTCTGTATGGTTTCAAACGATTCCAATTCTCCGGCGGCCTCCTTAAATTTTTTATATTCCAAAAGACGGGCCACCAATTCAAACCGAGGATCCTCTTCGATCTCCTCCGCTTCCTCGGTTTCATGCACTGGCAGCAGCATCTTGGATTTAATATGAATGAGGGTTGCCGCCATGACCAAAAAATCTCCGGCAATCGAAAGATTGAGCGACTTCATTTGATCCAGCGTTTCGAGATATTGCTGGGTGATGAACGCAATCGGAATATCGTAAATGTTCACCTGATTTTCTTTAATCAGATGAAGCAACAGTTCAAGCGAGCCTTCAAATGCGGGAACTTTCACGCCAATACCCGACACGTCTTCCATCGTTTCCAAACCGTTCATTATAAGGATGTGTATACTACGAATCGGCTTTAGAATCAACCTTCCTTTCGGTCCCAAGAACAGAGATAGAAAAGTGTGTGGCCCTGCCCTGTCGGGTTTGGGGCATTTTTTTTACGACAAAACCGCTTTAACCCGATTGATAAAGACAAAACACGGAATTGGAACCTCTTGATAAAAT
>JBBTIN010000017.1:0-43489 GCA_038059935.1 Nitrospirota bacterium | reverse complement strand
TGAACGTAGCTTAAACTATAGAATAAAATTGTCTGAAAATCTGGGTCCACTATAGGATTTAATAGATGAAATTAAACCCTATACCATCAAGACGAATAAATTCGCCTTGACCCACTTATTCCAGACAGATTACAATTGCACCGTGTCGGACTTCGTTCATCTTCATCTGCATACCCAATACTCCATCCTCGATGGCATGAATCAAATTGAGCCACTGATCGCTAAGGCAAAGCAGTTTCAAATGCCAGCAATTGCGATAACTGATCATGGCAATCTCTTTGGAGCCATTGAATTTTATCAGGCGGCAAAAAAAGCGGATATCAAGCCCATCATCGGATGCGAGGTCTATATGGCCCCCAAAAGCCGTCTTGATCGAGAAGGCGCGAGTACCCACGAGGACGACTATAGTGAAGAAGGAGGCGGTGGCGGAACGACCCCCTATTATCATTTAATCCTACTTGCTGCCAACGAACAAGGCTATAAAAATCTGATTAAACTCATTTCGATTGCCAATATGGAAGGGTTTTACTATAAGCCCCGTATTGATAAAGAGATTTTACAAAAATACAACACGGGAATCATTGGTCTATCCGGGTGTCTGCGCGGCGAGATTCCCTACTTGCTCAACCTCGGCTATGAAAAAGAGGCGCAAGCCGCCGCCAACGATTATCTGGACATTTTCGGGAAGGATCGGTTTTTTATTGAAATTCAGGATAACGGGCTTGATATTCAAAGAGCAGTCAATAAAAAACTAATCGCGTTAGCCCAAAAAAATAATATTCCAATTGTTGCGACAAACGATTGCCACTATTTGCATAAAGAAGACACCCGCGCACACGACATCATGCTTTGTATCCAAACAGGAAAGACCGTGAACGCACCGCATCGGATGCGATTCCAAACCGATCAGATGTATTTCAAATCGTCCGAAGAGATGACCGCTGCGTTTTCGGAGATTCCGGATGCCGTCAAAAATACGCGTTATATTGCAGATCAAATTGACCTTCAATTGGAATTTGGCAAACTCCATCTTCCCAACTATGCTCCTCCTGCAGGCTACACCCGTGAAGAATATCTCAAATCGCTGGCCGTCTCGGGTCTACAAAAACGCTTGTGCGAAAAAAAAGGGACGTTTGATGAGTTAGCTTATGAACAAAGGCTTTTATCAGAACTGGCCGTTATTGATAAGGCAGAATATGCTGGCTATTTCTTAATCGTATGGGACATTCTGACCCACGCAAAAGAAAGTAAGATTCCAATTGGCCCCGGACGCGGATCGGCAGCGGGATCGCTCGTCGCCTACGCGCTAGGGATTACCAATCTTGACCCAATGACCTACGGATTGCTCTTTGAACGATTTCTTAATTCCGAACGTATCTCGCCGCCGGATATTGATATGGATATCTCGATGGATCATCGAGATACGTTGATTACCTATGTGAAAGAAAAATTCGGCGAGGATCATGTCTGTCAAATCATTACGTTTGGAACGATGGCGGCGAAGGGGGCTATCCGAGACGTGGGTCGCGTCTTAGAAATCCCTTATAGCGAGGTGGATAAAATTGCCAAGATGGTTCCCAATACGCTCAACATTACGCTGGAGGATGCATTAAAGCAGGAACCCAAACTGCGTCAGATTGCAGAAGACCCAGAGCGTAAAGAGTTAATCGCGCTCGCAAAAAATATGGAAGGGCTCGTGCGACATGCGTCAACCCACGCGGCCGGTGTTGTGATCTCGGCGGAACCGCTTACGGAATATCTCCCACTTTATCGCGGAAAAGAAGGCGAAATGATCACCCAATATGCTATGGGCGATGTCGAGAAAATCGGCTTGGTGAAGTTTGACTTTCTGGGGCTTCGCACCCTCACCGTGATTGATCATGCGGTGCGTCTTGTGACCGCGCTACAGACAACATCTTTCAATCTTTCTGACATTCCGATGGACGATGAAAAAACATACGACTATTTGAGCACGGGAGAGACCATTGGTATTTTTCAGTTGGAATCCACTGGCATGCGCGATCTCTTGGTCAAGATGAAGCCGACCGAATTTGAAGATATTATCGCGTTGTTGGCGCTTTATCGTCCTGGGCCTATTGGCAGCGGCATGACCGACGACTTTGTCAAAAACAAAAAAAAGAAAACGAAGATTGTGTATGAGTTGCCGCAACTTGAGCCCATCCTAAAAGAAACCTACGGCGTTATTTTATATCAAGAGCAGGTGATGAAGATTGCAAATGTCCTGGCACATTTTTCACTGGGCGAGGCCGACTTATTACGTCGTGCGATGGGAAAGAAAAAGGCAGAAGAGATGGCGGCGCAAAAATCGCTCTTTATGAGTCGAGCAATCGCCAACAGCATTCCCGAAGCAAAAGCCGAAAAGATTTTTGATCTCATGGAGTATTTTGCGGGGTATGGATTTAACAAGTCACACTCTGCGGCCTACGCGCTGATTACCTATCAAACGGCTTATCTAAAATGTCATTTCCCCCATCAATTTATGGCGGCATTGCTCACCAGTGAAAAGGGAAATTCGGATAAGATCGTACGCTACATTACCGAATGCCGACGGATGGGAATCTTGATTTTACCTCCTGATGTGAACGAAAGCGAAATTGATTTTACCGCGCTGCCGCAAGGGATTCGGTTTGGATTGGCCGCGATTAAAAACGTGGGGGCTGCTGCGGTTGAAGTCATCATTGCCGCGCGTGCCGAAGCAGGTCATTTTCAATCGTTGGCGCATTTTTGCCAGAAGGTCTCTCTTCGCAAAGTGAATAAGCGGGTGATTGAAGGCTTGATTAAATCGGGGGCATTTGACTTTGCGAAAACAAAACGATTGACGCTGATTGAGAATTTGGAATCGGTCATGGAAGCCGCTGAGAAAACAAAAAAAACGGGAGGCGGCAATCAGCCCTCCCTCTTTGGTGATGAAGAGATCGGCATGGCCGATTCGACAAAAAAAGAAGAAGCTCCGGGGCAAGACATGACTCCCGAAGATCAGAATGAGATTAGTCGGATGGAAAAAGAGTCGCTGGGATTTTATATTACCGCGCATCCGCTTGCGCGTTACGAAGCGCTGATGAAACAAAAGAAAATCACCCCAATAGAAATGCTGAATGATAATGACGATGAAGAATCGGAGACAGGCGGCACCGTCAGTGCGCAAGGTTCTGGAGAGCGTTTTATATCGGTTGCTGGCATTGTTACAGAAGAGCGCGTTGTGCAAACCAGAAAAGGGGATAAGATGAGTTATCTTCGGCTGGAAGATTTAACTGGCTCGATTGAAGTCATTCTCTTTCCCGATCTTTATCGCACTTCTTCATCGTTGGTGAAAATGGAAAAACCAATTGTCATCACCGGTACTGCAGATAAAACAGAACATGGCATCAAATTTAAGGCGACAAGGGTTTCCCTTCTGGAAGAAGGGAGCAATCGGCCCGAAGCGATTTCAAAGCCACAGCCTACGGCATCCCCTTCTATAGTGCTTTCTGATATAATACCGGTTAAGGTTGCGCAAGATATGTCTGGGACCTCCCTTATTATTGTTTTTTCTTCAGAGCGAGAAGCGCCTTCAAAAATCGCTGCCCTCAAGGAAATATTACACGACGCGTCGGGAACCGTTCCCGTTTATCTTCAGGTTGGAACAGAGGCACAGTCCGTGATGGTTGATATAAAAACAAAGGTGACCCCATCACCGCTTTTGACTGCGAAGATTGAGATGTTATTTACATCAGCAAAGGTAGAACAAAGATGAAAGACTCCTTTGAGTTTGAAAAGCCCTTAACCGAGCTGACCGAAAAATTGTCTCATTTGAAGAAAGAGATCGAAGGGGAGATGAAAGAGGCCGATCGCAAATCTCGGCTTGAAGACATTGCAAAGTTAGAGAAAAAACAAGCGGCTTTACAATTGGAAATCTTATCCAAGTTAACGCCTTGGCAAAGAACGCAAATTGCGCGACATGGAGAGCGTCCCACCACGCTTGATTACATTCAGTCCATTTTTGAAGATTTTACCGAGCTGCACGGGGATCGCCTTTATGGCGATGACCAATCCATCGTTGGCGGACTGGCGCGAATCAATGGCACCGCAGTGGTTGTCATGGGGCATCAGAAAGGCAGGAGTATTAAAGAGCGAATCTTTCGAAACTTTGGAATGCCGCATCCCGAAGGGTATCGCAAGGCATTGCGTCTGATGCAAATGGCCGAACGATTTGGCAAACCGGTGATCACTTTTATTGATACCCCGGGCGCCTATCCGGGTGTCGGCGCGGAGGAGCGCGGACAGTCGGAAGCCATTGCAAGAAATCTTTCCGTGATGTCTCAACTGAACTCGCCGATTCTTTCCATTGTAATTGGCGAAGGTGGTAGTGGTGGCGCGCTTGCGCTTTCGGTGGCCGATCGGATTTTAATGTTGGAACACGCAATCTATTCTGTGATTTCACCGGAAGGCTGTGCCGCTATTTTATGGAATGACGAGAAGAAGGCGGAAGAAGCAGCCGCCTCATTAAAAATGACGGCGTCAGACCTACTTCGGTTAGGGATCATTGATGGGATTCTTACGGAACCGATTGGCGGTGCGCATCGTGACCCGCATAAGATGATCGAAACACTTTCTGAAGTGATTAAAAAACAGATTGTTGAATTAACAGCCGTTTCCATCGAGGCGCGACTCGATGCGCGGTATGCGCGTTTTCGGAAGATTGGCGCCTATTCGGAAGACGTCGCTTAAGGGCACTTCTAAAAATCGTCACAAGCGCACCGTTGCAGGGCACCGCGCAACGCAGCCGGTTTTTAGAGGCGCCCTTCTGTGTTCTCCAGAAAAACAAAAAGACTTCTGGATAATTCCTGAAACACCAAAGGTGCTAAACGAAAACCCTCATAGGCACGCTTTGGATCAAACTGTTCATCATACTCATGAACAATTCTGTTTCTTAAGGCAACGAGAGGGATGATCTTTTCCGAAAGCGAAATGGAGATCACTCCCGCTTTTGAAGCACGAAGAAAAATATCCCGATAAGAGTGGGCTGGTGGTAACCCTTTATCCATCAGAAAATGACCGATCACGTCCGATGAAAATTCGATCAGTAATTCAAATGTTCGTTCTGCCGTCCGAATGTTGCGGAAATCTTTGATGTAATCTTCTAAAGGCAAGGCGGTGACTTGTTCCAACTCCAGAAGAAAGACGGCAATCTGTGTGAGCTTTAACTCAATGATAGCGCGCGCTCTATCGTTCATTGTTGCAGGATCCTTTACGACTCGCAGGGGTCGCACCCCTGGAACTTCTGCTTGAGGAACGCGCGACGACTTTTGATAAACCGTTGTTCATCGAGTAGCCGACGAAAGGCACGTATACGCTGTACGTTAAGTTCAATTGGGTCTCCAAAGAGAACTTTTCCTTTATAAAGTGCTTCCATTCTAAGTAGGCCACTGGCTTGACAAAGAAACACCAGATCAATTTGTTCATCCGTGGCATGAAAAGCAGAGGCAAATGCTGCCGTCAAATCGGATCCCTCCGTTAAAGAAAGTTCCATACGCCGATGAACCAGAACATCTATATCACTCATCGTCCCTTGTGTATGAGTGGCTTGTGAGCCAAAAAGAATAATCAAAGAAAGGTGAAACTGTTCAGCAATCGAGGCAAAATCATTCTGCATGGCAGGAAGGCTATCATGAACAAAATGGGATAGGCAATAGAGTTACATTAATGTAATTCGTCAAAATAAACGCCCTCCAGAGAGATAGTAATGTGGTTTTTTTTCTGATTCAATAGGGGAATCAATCGGCCACGCAACATCAAAACCAAAGGTCATCGGGACCACCCCTAAAAAATCAATAAACCAACGAAACCCCAAGCCCACGTCAGATTTATATTGATCCGACCTCAAAAGATCAGATCGCGGGCCGACCATGCCCCAATCCGTAAAGATCGCCCCTTGCAAAGTATGCGCCAAGGCCAAACCCAATAGATTCAAGTCGGTTTCATACAAAATCGGAAACTGATACCCCAGCGAAAATAAACTGATATTGTCCCCTTCGAAACGAAGCGGCGTATAGCCCCGCATGCCAGATTGTCCACCTAGGAAAAAACGGCTGTTTTGAAAAAGACTCCCCGTAGAACCGCCCGCTAAAAAACGTGTCTGAATCTGATGATAATTTGAAAAAACAAAAGCGCGACGAAAACGAAATGTGGTGTATGTTACAGAATCATGATCGTTTCCTGTTAAACTTTGGTCATAGCGCAATGTCATATTCCATTCTGGGTATCGGCCGGTGAGCCATTGTGTATACTGCCGTACAAATGGAATAGGGGCATCGCCCAAGGCGTAAGAAAAACTAGCCGTGACCTCATCCCGATCTAATACGGATAATGCCTTCCGCGGCGATTGATGCGCAACCCCAACTGAAACCGACTGTTGATTCAATAGGACATGACTGTACTGAAGCGATCCGACATCGCGTGTATCGCCATGCAGAAAACCAATATTGATTTTGTTCTTTTCACTATAAACCGGTTGAAATTGCAAGTTCATATCGAACCCTAGAAAGTGGGTCGTCAGATTGTAGTCTATATCCGATCGCGCTAAAAGGACTTTCCATGGAATGGGGTTTCTGTTATTTCCTCGATTGCGATCACCGGTTATTTCTTCCGGATCAATCGTAACGACCAAAATAGGCGAATCGGTTGTCATGGTCATTATCTGCCGATTTTCTTTCCCATCCCAAATCAACAGAATCTTTTCGCCATTTTTTTGATCAAAAACAATCTCAACCGGCTCTACCATGGCCCCTTTTTTTTGAAGTTCAACCGTCGTCTGATGGATTTCCCCTTGCAGCAGACGCTCTGCAACTTTTTCCCGTGTAACCTTCTCAATACTAAAGTCAATGGCGGAAATGTCGTCCGTTTTTCTTTCAGATGTGGCGACATTCAGCAGATGCTCTGCTTCAAAAAACTGCTCCATTTTTTTATTGTGTTCGAGCAAAAGCGATTTGAATGATGGATGCGCTCCGAGCTGTATGTGATCTTTATAATCGTTGATAATCGTTTCTAGGACATGCGGGGTGAGCAGTTTTCTTAACTGTGGAAGCCGCGGAGAAACCGACTGATGAAAGGCGTAGAGTGTCTCTTGTTCCGAAACGACTTTGCCAAAATAGATTTGCCGCAAGATCAGGTCATCTGAATAAAGAATCTGATCCACAAACGGAAAGAACGAAATGGACTTTAATCCGTTTTTTAATTCAAACGGATTTGGATAAACGGTATCCATAAATTCTTCTGCGGTGACGGCGGCCATTATCTCTAAAGCCCACGGGGATTCCCACGGAAGAAGCTTTTCCCAGAGCAGTCGAAAAACCCCCTTTGCGACACGAACTTCATGAAACTTTTTCAACTTGGGAAAGACCTTAAATAATTTCGCGTCCAGATAAAGCAGATTCTCCCCCGTCGTGACAATATCTCGATAAAGGGCAGCTTGTGAAAGTTGAATACTGGTTTTTGGAAACGAATCCCATTGCGATAAAAAAAATAAAACAGCACGCTCTGTCGCATCAAAAATCTGCTCCCCATAGATTTTATTTTTCTTTGAAAAAAGATGATGGAGCGTAACAGGCCCAATCTCTTTTTTTTTCTCGATTTCGTTTTTTCCAAAAGAAAGGGACATGAACATGATGGAATCGCCCTCGCCAATCCATTGCTTCATTCCCTCTTTTTCTGCTTGAACAACAAGCGGTATCGTCGCAATGGGAGAAAACGCTTCCGGAAGCGTCAGTGCCAAACGAAATGCACTCCGCTTTGGTAGCGCATGCAAATCCCATTTTCCATTGAGCAGTGTTGGAAGATACGGATACCAGCCTCCTTGTAGCGTCACCCAATCCCGAAAGTAACCAAAAACACCATAACGCTCTGGGATTTTAGTGGCGAATTGAATAGAAATCGTCGTGGAAGTTTTTGGGGCAATCGGCGTTATTAAACGAATTTCGGAAAGTCCCTTTGCGCAAAAAAAATCGGATGCAACCAACAACTGATCTTTTTCATCTTTAACCGAAAGAATTTCCATCGCACCGGGATTAAAGCGAATCGGATAGGCTAACCGATATTCCTCCTCCTTTTTTTTTGTTGAATCAGGATCGCGATAAAGATTCGGATAAAGAAAGAGATAGATTTCAGAAAGTGGCGTCTCTCCCGTATGGGTAAAGATAATCTTCGCGACACCTTCAATCTGATGTTTCTTCTCATTATAAGTTGCGGTGATTTCATAAACGACATTGTCTCGTTGAGGGGCGTTTATTGCTGCTGTTTGTCCCGCCGCAAAACAGGGTGTCGTCATGAAGACGGCCAGCAGCAGAAGGATGCAGTTAAGAAGACAGGACTTCATGGGATGAGACCTGGTCGGTTTCTTTAGAGAGATCCGATTCGGGATAAGTAATGCAATCGCTTTGTGCAAACCGGAAAATCAGAACGAACAGCAGTAAAAAAAGAAAGACATTAAAAAGTACCATGCCAAGCGCTTGTAGAATCGGAAAGGCCTGTGACCAAGGGGTTACATCTTCCATAATTTCCGTGATATGCCAGTTGAGACGCACGGAAGAACGAATATACCCCATCAGTGCCATTGTCGTTGCGATCAGAAGGGCAAGGACAAAAAGAGAAATGGCCCCGGAGCGGGGCAGATTTCCCCATTGAATCGGCCCGATTGTTTTTGCCCCTTTCAACATACAGAAATTTAAGAATACTCCCAAAATCAATGCGCTGATTGCCGCAATAAATTGAGGGAAGGCCAGTGATACGCGAATGTTCGCTGGAATGAAATGGCCGTAAACACCCAGAACAATAATCATCACCTCGGCCATACCAAATAAAAAGAAGAGTGCCCCATTTCCAAATCGCCTCCATGAAACCATGATCTCTTTGTTGCATCGCTTAAAAATAATAAAGGCAATGCTAAACGTCAGAATCATTGTGTTAATGGCCGTATTTTTAGCGCCCATCGTTCCATAATAACCGATAATCGGATGTTGGCTTCCTCCCATCTGTTGAAACTCCGTAGATGTGGCAGGCAAGGTATGTGGCGTTGTCCAAATCAAAAAAGAGATCAGAAAAAGCAAAAGAAGATATTTTGAAAATGGGCGATAGCGGTGTGCGCCTTCCATGCGCGTGGTGCCCTGCCAAAGATAATGAATGACGGTCATAAAAATAAAACCAAGCAGCATCGCTTGAACAACAAAGAGCCAGCTCAATTCTCCACCCATCAGCGTCATGCCCATCCGTTGCCGAAAAATAAAAATCTCTTTCGCAAACCAATACCCCGCCATTGGAAGCAAACAAAGATTGGTAATCGCCAACAAAATCGTGATATGTCCCATCCGGTCAAAATAGGCGCGCTCCTCTAAATCGGACGACCGCAGCATCCGAAAAGCAGCGTAAGCAGCAATCACCGCCCCGCTAAACATGATACTGGCCATCACGCGATGTACATTCAACGGATTCCAAAATGGCGTATGAACGATTTCCCAAAGATTGCCTAAAAAACGACCACTTGCATCAATCCCTTTTGGAGACATCATAAACGACATCAGCGCGTTGGCGAGACAGATAATGAGAATGCCGTTTAGACACAGTAAAAACCCGACCCCGAGATGAATGACCTTCTCCCGATTTGCAATCGTAGCACGCCATGAATTGCTATAGGCGTAAAAAAGGAGACTCTCCAGAAAAAATGCGAGGGCATAAAGATAAAAAATCGGACGAAAAAGTCCTGCCATATATCTGGAGAAGATGGGATATAAGACGGCAAATCCACACAGAAGGACGATCCCTGAAATGATCGTGAACGTATAAAATGGAAATCCAATCTGCATAATATGGTACGCAATTTTATCGAGTGCCTGCCACTCCTTCATTTTTTTTCGACCGATGTAGAAAGCAAATAGTTCAATCAGCCATGCAATCATTGGGGTTCCGATAATAAAACTTCCCAGATAAAAATGCTGTTGAATGAATATCCAAAGGAGCGCGCGGTGATTAACCGATTGGAATCCCCCGTAACTTTCAGGATAAGACATTTTGGGTGCGGGCGTGGGGGAAGCGGTATCACCCTTTGCATACAAAGGAGAGGCGTTGTTGGCAATTGCCTCTTTTGCAAAAGAAAAATGAGACTCCCCCAAGCATAAAAATAAGAATAAAACAAAAATGGAAAGTAGCTTAAGCGGTCTCATTTAATTGATTACAGGTTCTTTTCTCGTGTTTTCTGATCGGATTGCAATCCAGAGTAGTGCAAGCCCCAACACAATATAAGTGACAGCAAGATGAAGGTGCGAACGGGGATTCGGATCAATATCGGGATAAAGAAAAAGCCGCGATAACCGAAATCCCCAATAGCCAATTGTAAAAACAGCGGCGATAATCAGTCCCATGGCCATTGACCGATTCAGCAATTTTCCAAGCCATGCGAGTCGAGCGATGAAAAAGCCAATCCCCAAAAAGACGATCGCAAAGAAAAGGGTTCGTAATCGGAAGGGGTCTGTTTCCCATCGAATGGTTAAGATGTAAAGCCGAAATCCCCATGAGAAAAAAATCCATCCGCCAAGCAGGGCAAAAAAAATTCGGACACTTTTAGAAATCATCTATAACGATTGTATTTGTTGATAGAGCCGCTTTGAAAGTGCGGTCTTGTCGTCTGATGCCACGATGCCGGATTCCATCATTTCTTTGAGATATCGGTTTCCCCCCTTTGGAGCCAGAATGCCTGTTTCAATGACGCGAAGCACATTTTCAAAAAAAGAGGGGCTTGCTGTGGCGATTTTTTTCAAGGCGGCAATCAGTTCCGGTTCCAATGAAATGGAATAATCCCCCACATGCAAATAGGCGGGGTAGATGGCACCGCTTAACTTTTCAAATTCAAAACGCATGGATGGCATTCTACAGACTCTTCGTGTATTCTTCAACAGCCATGATGAAATTAGACCTTCATGCACAGCGCGTAGATGAAGCACTCCATCACGTTGAACAATTTTTAGACGAGGCGGCCTTTCGGCACGAATCTGAAGTGCTGATTATTCACGGGCATGGATCGGGTAAATTAAAAAAAGCGGTTCGCGATGATCTGGCCAAATCACCCTATGTCGCAACCTTTCGAACCGGCTATCCTTGGGAGGGGGGAGATGGCGCGACCGTCGTCACGCTCCAAACGGATTAAATGAATAACACCCCTTTCAACAATAAAATCACGCGAGCGGGGCTTGTCGTCTATCTGGTCTATCTTGGCGTTGCGACGCTCTCTCCTTTTCAGCTTCGTTCAATTTCGTGGTACCATTTGCCGTGGCCCATTGGTCCGATCGAAATCAAATCGTTTGATCTTATTTCAAATATTATTTTGTTTATCCCATTTGGATTTCTGCTCTCCTTCGTCATTCCAATGTGCAGTCAAAAGCAATCTATTCAAAAAGCGGTACTCTGGGGATCCGGCGTTAGCCTTCTGATTGAAACGGCTCAAATTGCAATTCGGGGGCGGTATCCGGCGTTCAACGACTTTTTCCTCAATGCGATGGGTTCGGGTTTCGGAGCAATTGTTGCAACAACGATGCAAGAAAAAAAATGGGATAACGCCCTTCTTCCCCATGGACAGAAAATTATTTTTGGAGTCACCCTCTTTTATGTCGCGCTGCTTTTTTTCCTTCCGTTTTATTTGACAAAGCCGATTGAAGATTGGCGTCATGGGGCTTCTGTCTTTATTGGAAATCATGCGAAGGAAGAATATCCATGGAGAGGGCAGCTTGTTGCTGCTGGTGTTTATGATCAGGTTTTATCGGAGGCTGAGATCAAACAGCAATTTCAAGCGGGTCCGAATACGCTAACAGACGCGCGCGCGGAGCGTCCGCTGCGGATTGAGAAAAACCCGATTTTGTCGTATCAATTCCAGTTGCCGAACGTGCAATCGCTTCAGGATCAATCCGCAAGTTTTCCTGCCGTTGATCTTTTTTGGATCGCGACAGAACAAGACCGTTTTAATGACAAAGGGTTTCTCTTCACCGGCAAACAGACTTTAATGAGCAAGGATACGGCAGACAAATTGAAGGATAAGATTGCGAAGACAAACCAGTTTGCGATTTCAATGTGGTTTTATCCATCGGAACAAGTCGGTCAAGGCGGCCGAATGTTCTCGCTGACGAAAGGCGGTTATAGTTTTTTTTATCTTCAGCAAAATCCAGATTATTTTTCTTTTGTCGTTAAAGGAAGGTCTTTGGACAGGGGAGTGGTGCGCTGGGAAAACACCGAGCGTTTATCGGAATCTCCCCATCGCCTCATTCATGTTGTTGGGCTTTATCAAAATAGCGTCTTACAAATCTATGCCAATGGAGAAAAAAAAGGAGAGACTGTATTTCGGGATGGACTTTTTTTGTTGTCCAACAAATTGAGTCTCGATCGCATTCCAAAGATAGGACATATTCTTTTAGCCATTTTGTTGTTTTGGCCGCTTGGTTTTTTATTAGCCATTGTTGCGCCAAATCGTTTTTTGGGTCTTAAAATTTTATTAACTTTTTTATTGCCGATGGGGATTGTCTTTCTGTCCGTCCAGCAAACCCCTTCCTATTTTACGAAAAATATGGGCGTGATTCTGATTGTTGCCGCTGGGGCGGGACTTGCGATGGGAAAGCGGATCACGCGGGGGATGACGCTGTGATTGTATTTAGTGTCTGAACGGAAACCCGATTTTTGTCATTTCTGGCGAAGCGAGAAATCTAATACGACGAAAAAAAGTCATTCCGGCAATGTTTAATCCGGAATCCAGTGCTTTGTGTTCTGCTTTACATTCTGGATTCCCGATAGAAGCATTCGGGAATGACAAGAAGCGGAGTTTCCGTTCAGGCACTATTTAGTAAGCCCGAGCCTTTAAGTTGATTCGCGCTGCCATTTCCTGATCGGCTATTTTTTCGATCCGAACGGCACATTGTTTATATGCCGGCTGACGCGAATACGGATCCAGCAATCCCAGCGTAAGACGATTCACACAATCATAATAGTGCATCGGAATAAAAATTGCGTCGGGGGCGACCCGCTGTGTCAGTTGCGCCATCACCACTGTGGATGATCGGCGCGAAGTCACCTGTACATATTCCATGGGACGAATCCCCCATTTCGCGGCGGACGCAGGATTGATCTCCATGTATGGAATCGGGCTGAACTTGTTCAAGTTTCCGACCTTTCCGGTTTTCGTTCGCGTGTGCCAATGCTCCACCACACGGCCGGTGTTCAGCCAAAACGGGAAGGCCTCGTCTGGCTGCTCGTTGTTATCAATAAACGGAAGTGGGATCAGTTTGGCCTTGCCGTCCGCATAATGAAAACCGCCATTTAAATAAAGCCGCGGAGAACCTAAGGGATTTGCCTCGTTGCATGGCCATTGAATCCCACGGCTTTTTTCGATGAGTTCGTAAGTCATTCCCGAATAGTCGCAGGGACGACCCTTCGAGACTTGCTTCATCTCTTCAAATGCTTCCCCGGCCGTTTCAGGAAATTTTAACTTTCGGCCGCGTTCAAACCGTTTCGCCATCTGGGAAAAAATCCAAAGATCGGCCTTCGCCTCTCCCGGCGGCTCGACGACCTTCCGAACTCTATTGGCCCGTCGTTCTGTATTGGTGAAGAGTCCTTCCTTCTCACTCCACATGGCCGCTGGGAAAAAAGCATGCGCAAACTGTGCCGACTCGACGTTCTCATAAATATCTTGAACGACCAAAAATTCCAGCTTCTCCAATGTCTTTCGGATGCGTGATGCGTTCGGCATGGAGCTAATTGGATTTGTCGCGATCAGCCACATTCCCTTAATTGCGCCAGTTTCAATGGCTGGAAAAATGTCAGTTTGAAAAAGTCCGCGTTTGGGCGGGAAAAACTCTTTTTCAACCCCCCAGAATTTTGAGATGAATTCTCGATCTTCCTCTTTTTCCAAAACACGATAGCCGGGAAGCCCGGAACAGGAGGAAAACTCGCGCGTCCCCATCGCATTACATTGACCGGTAATGGAGAGCGAGGTGCCTCCCTGCTTTCCGATATTGCCCGTGATCAGATTCAAATTATTAATCGCGACAACGCCGTCTGACCCATGCGTAGATTGATTGATGCCCATGGTCCAGATGGACATCGCAGATTTGGCCTTTCCGTAAAGCCTTGCGACGGTGCGAATTCGATCTTCGTCAATTCCGCAAATTTTCGATGCGGAGACCGGATCATATTGCTCGACTAATTTTGCAAAATCATCAAACCCTGTCGTATGGGCGTCAATATAAGCGCGATTGTGAAGACCCTCTTTTAAGATGACATGCGCCAGCGCATTGAGAAACACCACATCAGTCCCGGGACGAATCGGAAGATGTATATCGGCCATTTGAGCAAACATCGTCACGCGCGGATCAACAACAATCATCGGAAACTTGCGCCGATCGTACGCGGTTTTGAGCCGCCACCATATCACTGGATGTTGCTCCGGCAAATTAGAGCCCAGCGCGAGCAGGCATTCCGTGTGATCAAAATCGTCATAGCATCCGGGAGGGCCGTCGGCACCAAACGAGCGTTTGTAGCCGGAAACCGCAGAGGCCATGCAGAGCGTCGTATTCCCATCGTAGTTATTGGTGCCGATCACGCCGCGCGCCAATTTCCCCAGCGTGTAAAATTCTTCGGTGAAGATTTGTCCGGTGGAGACGATGGCAAAGGCATCGCGGCCGTATGTTTTTTGAATGCGTTCGATTTCCGATCCGGTTTTATCAAGGACAGTATCCCATGTCGCCTCACGAAACGGTTCAAATATTTTTTCTCGGATGAGGGGTGATTTGCCGCGATTGGGGGTGTTAAACAGTTCGAACTCGCAGATGCCTTTGAGACAGAGTTTTCCACGATTGGCATCGGCATCGGCGACGCCGCGAATGGAGATGGCTTTGCCTTCTTTATTGACGCCGACTTCCATCGAGCAGCCGGTGGAGCAATAGCCGCAGGTCGTGTAGACCCATTTTTCTACGGGCTTCTCAAAAAGTTTGATCGGGTTTTTATTGGATCGGCCAAAAAGCATGTTGGGATATTATCATAGCGCAAGCAATTTCTACCATTGTATTTTATTCCCTGCCAATCGGATGTCATTTTGTCGTTGCACTTGTTAATCGTGTGGCGGTCAAGGTTAAAGCGACATCTCTCCTGCCGTTTTCCATTCCACCTGAAATAGCGTACAAAGAAACGCCCATGCGCTGATATTAGAATCGCCGTTTCTTTCAGTTCGGGAGATGGCTTGAATCACAGATCTATCGAGGCATGACCCGAAGCTGAAAAACCGGCTGGGCAAGTTAAAGTCAATGTTGGCCTGATACTTCCAAAGACAACAGGCAAAGAGGTCTTGTTCTGATCTTTGTAAAATGGTATCTTCCCAAACACAAAATGGCACTCATTGTTCAAAAATATGGTGGAACATCGGTCGGTGATATGGGGCGAATTGCCTCGGTTGTTCGTCGCGTGATTGCCGCAAAAGAGGCAGGAGATCAGATCGTTGTTGTTGTTTCAGCGATGGCAGGAGAGACCGATCGGTTGATTCGGCTTGCCCAGAGCGCATCATCTGCTCCGAATGGACGTGAGATGGATATGCTGCTCTCGACAGGGGAACGCGTGACAACGGCACTCTTGGCAATGGCACTGGAAATAGAAGGAGTTCCAGCGCGTTCATTTAGCGGAAGACAGGCCGGGATCATCACCGATAGCATTCATACTAATGCGCGCATCGCAAAAATTAACGTGGATCGGCTCAAAGCAACGTTGTCTGACGGCATTGTTCCTATCGTGGCCGGCTTCCAAGGCATTAACGAACAATCGGATGTGACCACATTGGGACGCGGTGGCTCCGATCTGACCGCCGTCGCGTTGGCCGCCGTTCTCCATGCCGATCGCTGCGACATCTATACCGATGTGGATGGGGTCTACACGGCGGACCCGAATATGGTTTCATCGGCAAGAAAATTATCTAAAATCTCTTACGAAGAAATGCTGGAGATGGCTTCATTGGGGGCCAAGGTTTTACAGGCCCGATCGGTTCAATTCGCAATGAAATATCAAGTGCCCGTGCGCGTTCGATCTTCTTTTTCAAACGATGTCGGAACGCTCGTGACGAAGGAGGATTCACAGATGGAAGAAGAAGTGGTTTCAGGGGTGGCTTGTGATAAAAATCAGGCCAAGATTACATTAGTGGGGGTTCCGGATCACCCCGGCATCGCGTCGAAAATCTTTTCGGCCATCGCAGAAGGCAAGGTTGTGATTGATATGATTATTCAAAATGTCGGGCAAGGCGGATTGACCGATCTTTCTTTTACCGTGCCAAAAGGGGATGCGAATCGCGCAAAGAAAATTCTTTCAGACATGAAATCGGATATCGGAATCGAGTCGGTCGCGCTGATGGATGATATTGCGAAGGTCTCCATTGTGGGGGTGGGGATGCGGTCTCATTCTGGCACTGCTGCAAAAATGTTTTCGACATTGGCGGCGGAGGGCATTAATATCCTGATGATCGCGACGTCTGAAATTAAAATTTCCTGTGTGGTAGACGCCAAATATGCAGAGCTTTCCGTGCGGTCGCTGCATGAGGCGTTTGGGCTTGGAAAAGCCGTCAAAGTCCGTCAATGGCAAAGCCTAAAACAAAAAAGAAATGAGCACAATAAAGTCCGTTAAAATTTACGATACGACGCTGCGCGATGGGGCACAGTCGGAAGATATGTCCTTTTCCGTTGAGGATAAACTCCGTATTACACAAAAATTAGACACGCTCGGTGTACATTACATTGAAGGGGGATGGCCTGGCGCGAACCCCAAAGACCTTTTGTTCTTCAAAGAGGTGAAAAAACTCACGCTCAAGAAAGCCCAAGTCGTCGCGTTTGGTTCAACGCGCAAGGCGCGACACAAGGTTTCCGAAGACCCGACAATCCAAGCACTGCTTCATGCTGGAACCCAGATCGTAACGCTCTTTGGAAAAAGTTGGAATCTGCATGTCAAAGAGGTGCTTAAGGTCTCACCGAAGAAAAATCTTGAAATCATCTCCGACTCAATTGCCTATTTACGCTTAAAAGGGAAGCAGGTTTTTTTTGACGCGGAACATTTTTTTGATGGGTTTGCCGCAGATCCAGATTATGCCTTATCCGTTCTTCTGACCGCCAAGCAAGCGGGCGCGACCTGTCTCATTCTATGCGATACGAACGGGGGGACAATGCCCTGGCAGGTTTGCGAAATCGTAAAGCAAGTGAAAGAAACGGTGAATACGCCGTTGGGCATTCATACCCATAATGATTCGGAAGTCGCAGTGGCAAATGCCCTTGCGGCGGTTTCCGCTGGCGTCTCTCAAGTGCAGGGAACCATCAACGGTTTTGGAGAACGATGTGGCAATGCGAATTTGATTTCTATCATTGCAAACCTCAAGTTAAAGATGAAGATTGGGTGTATTGCGGACAGCCAGATGAAGCATTTATCGGAAGTCTCTCGTTTTGTGAGTGAGGTTGCAAATTGCTCTCCGAACAAATATCAGGCGTATGTCGGTGCGGCGGCTTTTGCGCATAAGGGGGGAGTGCATGTGGATGCCGTTCGCAAAAACGCGGCGACCTACGAGCATGTTCTCCCAGAGTCCGTTGGGAATAAACGGCGAATCTTGATTTCCGATTATAGCGGCCGTGGGAATCTTCTGGAGAAGGCAAAGGAGTATCAGATTTCACTTGCGCCAGATCATCCCCATCTTCATGAAATGCTGCAGCAGTTAAAAGAAATGGAAGCGGTGGGGTATCAGTTTGAAGGGGCGGAAGGCTCGTTGGAATTGATGATGAAAAAAGCAGTGGGCGGGTATCGGCGTTTTTTTCAACTGGTTGGTTTTAGAGTCATTGTCGAAAAACGAAATGAAGAGGCGGCGGCCATTTCAGAGGCCACAATTATCGTGAATGTGAATGGACAGATTGAACATACCGCTGCGATTGGAAACGGGCCTGTGAACGCGCTGGATCATGCGCTTAGAAAAGCGCTTCAAAAATTTTATCCTTCACTCGCGGAGGTCTCGCTATTAGATTACAAAGTCCGAGTTTTGGCGGGAAGCGAAGGAAGCGCGTCGAAGGTGCGCGTCCTCACGGTTTCGGGGGATGGCAAAACAAAATGGGGGACGGTCGGCGTATCCGAAAATATTATCGAAGCGAGTTGGCAGGCGTTAGTAGATAGTATAGAATATAGCTTACTTCGTCTGGAGAAAAACGTTCAATGAGAAAATCTGAAATTGCCAGCACGATTTGTGAGCGGATTGGAATTCCACGGAAGGAATCAATCGTCTTGCTTGAACAATTTTTATCTACGATTAAAGAGGCTTTGCAAAAAGGAGAATCGGTGAAGATCGCCGAGTTTGGCAGCTTCTTGATTCGGAAAAAAAGTGAACGGATTGGACGGAATATGAAGACCGGTGAGCCGATGAAAATTTCGCCTCGCACGGTTGTTCGTTTCAGAGCCTCTGTGCAGTTCAAACAGTGCGTATTGAACGGAAAAAGTGAAACCCAATAAGGAGAAGCTCTTTTATAAAATAGGGGAGGTCGGGCAGTTGACGAAATTGCCGGCTTATGTTCTTCGATTTTGGGAATCGGAGTTTCCGTCGCTTTCCCCTAAAAAAAATGCGGGTGGGCAGAGAGTTTACTCTAAAAAAGATCTCGATCTTGTGTTGGAGATCAAGCGGCTTGTACACAAAGAACGCTTAACGATTGCAGGTGCCAAGAAAATGTTGCAGACGCGAAAGCCAATGACCGAACTTCCGGAAGGCACACTGGGGCAGGTTAAAAAAGAAATTGAAGCGTTGTTAGAAATTCTCACGTAGATTACCGTCGGGGCGTAGCGCAGCCCGGTAGCGCACTCGCTTGGGGTGCGAGTGGTCGCTGGTTCAAATCCAGTCGTCCCGACCCAGATCTGTTTGTGATGGAGGTGTCCCAACCAAATGAAATGTCTTAAATGCGGTCACGACAACGATCCCGATGTCTCATGGTGCCTTAAGTGCCTCACTGAAATTCCATCGAATCTGCCCCGATTTCATATCTGTCCCGAATGTCGCTATAAAAATGACCCTGATCTATCCCACTGTGAGATTTGTAATGAACCCTTGCGGCCGGGACAAGCCGAATAGCCAATATGCGTGCGGGTGGACTCGCGCCCTATCCCTTTTAGCCATTGCCCTACTTTTTTTGATGATGGCTTGCCCCCTTTTCGCCGACAACTTTTCTCAATCAAAAGAGACATCGCAAGAAGCGGGTTTTAAGATTGCCGCGGCGGCCAGTCTGCGTGATCCATTGGAGAAAATTGCCCGCACGTTTGAACAGGAAAACAAAGTAAAAATTCGAATTTCCTATGGTGCCACAGGCTCCCTTGTCACGCAACTAATCCATGGTGCACCGTTTGATCTTTTTTTATCTGCCGATGAAAACGAGATGAAAAGGCTCATTGCCGAAGGACTGGCCGACACCCCATTTCAATTTGGACTGGGAAGAATTGTGCTTTGGGTTCCAAACGATTCTCATCTGAATATTGAAAAAGATCAAATGCAGACGCTCTTAAATCACTCCATTAAAAAGATCGCGATAGCCAATCCCATCCATGCCCCTTATGGCAGAGCGGCGATTTCTGCGTTGAAACATTTTGGAGTTGATCAGCAAATAGCCCCCAAATTGATCTATGGAGCAGATATGATGCAGGCACTTCAGTTTGTAGAATCGGGTGGTGCTGATATTGGAATTTTAGCGTATTCCATCGTCATCAAGCGGGGAGTCGGAGACTATTTTCTCATTCCAGATCATGCCCATCCGCCAATTGAACACTTTGGAGGTATCTTAAAAAAGAGCCGCTCCCAAGTGATCGTCAAAAAATTCGTGGATGCCATATTATTTGGGAGTGGAAAAACAATTCTGAAGGAATATGGATATACCGATTAAATCCCGAATGAGAATACCCTCCCCAAATCGTTTGGATTTGTGGCAAAATACCCACGATGAAAAAAAACAACCCCACTTGCATTTATGACGCGAACTGCCGCCTTTGTGTTTCATCAAAGAAATGGATCGAAAGATGGGACATCAAAAACAATATTCAATTTATTCCGTTCCAAAGTGAAGAAGCAAAAAAGAAAATCCCGGATATTGCTTCGCTCAATCGTCTGGATGCCATGCGGGTGATCAGCCCCAATGGTGAGATTTCATTGGGTGTTTCCGCGTTTCGTACAATGCTTTTTTTTCTGCCCATGGGAAAGATCATCGCACTTTTTTTTCGATTACCCGGGGCGTTCTATTTTGCAAATAAAATTTATCAAGTCATTGCGAAGAACCGATACGATTGGTTTGGGGCAGAGCATGAAAAGACAAAGCCATGACGCGTTATATAGAAGTCGTTGTTCGTTCGCTCGATAAGCCCTTTCACTATCAGATTCCCACATCCCTTGAAACAACACCGCTTTTCTTGGGCACGCGGTTGATCGTCCCTTTTGGAAATCGCGTTCAGATTGGCTATTTTACGCGATATATCACAAAGCCGGATATTGCAAAGACAAAAGCAATCTTATCGGTACTGGATTCCCCATCATTGATTCCGCCGCTACTTTCTAAACTGATTGAGTGGATTGCTGATTATTACAATTCACATTTAGGCGCGGTGATTCCACACGCTTTTCCAATTACCCCACACCCGATCCGTCGCCGATTGGCCCTCACCGATCTTGGCCGTGCCGCGCTTCATTCCAAAAAGGCCAAGTCTGAAACAGCAGAACAGATCATGACCCATCTCACGAAAGGGGAGATTTCATTTGAGACGCTCCGTGCGAAAATAGGGGCGAAGGCCCTGAAAACGGCACTCCCTTTGTTGAAGAAAAAAGGTTGGGTGAGTCAGCAATGGGATTTTGACCCCCTCGTTCGAACGCGAAAAAAAGAAGTTAAAGTTCTACTTCAAGATAATAGAGAGGCTCCCATTCGGCTTAATGGCGATCAGCAGGCCGCTTTTAATGAAATTGCCTCTGCCATTTGCAAGGGAACTTTTTCTCCTTTCTTATTGCATGGTGTTACGGGAAGCGGAAAGACGGAGGTTTATTTGCAGGCGGTTCAAACTGCATTATCTGAAAATAAACGGGCGATTGTGCTGGTTCCTGAAATTGGACTCACCCCGCAACTTTTTACGCGATTTCAAAGTCGCTTTGGAAAGGAAGTGGCTATTTTACATAGCGGTCTGTCTGCTTCTGAACGGGATGAACAATGGCACAATATCAAAGAGGGCATTGCACGAATTGTTGTTGGCGCGCGATCCGCGCTCTTTGCGCCCATTGAACAAATTGGCGTCATCATTATAGATGAAGAGCATGACCCCTCCTACAAACAGGAAGAAGGGGTGCGATTTCACGCGCGGGATGCCGCATTGGTCTATGCAAAATTACATCACGCAACGATTGTGCTGGGGTCCGCGACGCCCTCGCTGGAATCGCTTTATAACGGAAAGATCGGGAAGTTATCTGTTTTATCGCTTCCGACGCGCGTCAACGCGAGACCGATGCCTAAGATTCAAATAGTTGATCTTCGCGTTCGAGAAGAGTTGGCATTACCGTTTATTACAAAGCCGCTCGTTTCTGCGATCCAAGAGCGACTGGATCGGGGGGAGCAGACGATTCTTTTTATCAATCGCCGTGGCCATACGCCGACGCTTCTCTGCGGCGACTGCGGACAAAAATGGCAATGTAAAAACTGTTCTGTTTCCTTGACCTTTCATAAAAAAGAGAAAAAAATGCTTTGCCATTATTGTGGATTTCAACAAAATGAGCCATCGGCCTGTTCAAACGCAAACTGCCAAGGGACCCGATTGATTTATATGGGGGCTGGAACGGAGCAGATCGCGGATGCGATCACAACCCTTTTCCCCGCCGCGCGCATTTTAAGAATGGATCGAGACACGACCGCAAGGCGAGGCGTCCATTCTCAAATGGTGTCGGCCATGGAAACCAATCAAGCTAACATCTTGATTGGTACACAGATGGTGGCCAAAGGACATGATTTTCCGTTGGTCACATTGGTTGGGATTATCTGTGCCGATCTTTCTTTTAGCCTGCCTGATTTCAGGGCGTCGGAGCGGACAGTGCAACTGCTTTCTCAAGTCATGGGACGTGCCGGTCGGGGAGATGCCCCCGGAGTCGTTTTGATTCAGACGTTTGATCCGGCGCATGAAACATTTCGATTTCTATCGGATTACCATGCCTTTTATCAAACGGAGCAACGCTTCAGAGAAGAGGCTGGCTATCCGCCTTTTATGCGGTTGGTGATGTTGATTCTGTCTCATCGGGACGAAAGTGAAGCGGCCAAAGCGGCCGATCAATTGGTTGCGCTCTTAAAAAGATCGGTCAGGGAGAAATCTGCCGTGAACAGTGTTTCTATTTTAGGTCCCGCGCCGGCTTATTTTACAAAAATCCGAAAGGAATATCGGTACCAAATATTACTGAAAGGAAAGGATCATCTTCGACTGAAGGCGATTTTGAAAAAAGGGCTTGAGGATTTTAACAAGACCCCGCCAAAGGGAGTCCATCTTGCGATTGATGTGGATCCGCAGACGGTGATCTAAAGGTGTTTTTCACTATTCTTGTTACATCCTCCACCCATCCAGACACAATTTTTATAAATGCATGCGGGGATTGACTTTCGTTTTTTTTTTTTGACTATGATGCCCCCATCTCGGAAGTTTAGTCAACTAAACGGAGGGCACGGGGTATGGTTCTATTTCGTGAGGGTGGTGCTTTATACAGAGTTCCCTCCGGAGAGCAGACACTCTGGGGCATTTTACTTTGTCGTGCTTTGGCCACTCGCCTTTTTCTGTGGGGTCTGGGAACGTTTCTTTTTGTTACTCTCTTAACGTCATTACCGGTTTGGGGCGCGGAGAGTGAACCCCCGGCTTTACAGCCGGCATCTTCTGCAGAATCCCCAGTTGCCTCTGACTCTGCCCCTGTCATTAAAGATTTCCACTTTACAGGCAACACGACGATTCCCGTTTCTGACCTCTATGCCCTCTTGGCAGCATATATTAATCAACCTTACAACCTTGAAACATTGAAGAAGGCCGTAGATTCGGTCTCGGAAGAATATCGTCAACGCGGATTGGACATTGCCCGGGCCTACTTGCCGGAACAGGATATCGAAGATGGCATTATCGAAATTACCATCTTTGAAGGGAAGCTGGGTGAGATCCATGTCACGGGAAACAAGAACTACTCTACAGACTTCATACGCCGTTTTTTGAGCGCGGCGATTTTGCCTGATACGGTTGAGTCCTCATCTGATGTTGGGACGACGTCTGCGGGCGTGCCGACGCCTGCGGTGACCAGCACAGCACTCGAACGGGGTCTCCTGATCCTCAACACGGAGTTTGCCGACCTGAAGGTGATGGCAGGCCTCGATCAAGGCAAGGAACTGGGCACTGTTGATGTCCACGCAAAGGTTGAAGACGACTCTCCGTTTCACGCGACGGTTTCGGTCAATAACTTTGGGTCACCCACAGTCAGTCGTTGGCGGTTGGGCGTCCAGATGGATTGGACCAATGCCATTCTTCCGGGGAGCCACTTTAATTTGGGGATACTCGTTGGAGAAAAAACAGACGACTTGGCCAATGGGAACCTATCGTATACCTTTCCCATAGATACGTTGGGAACAATGGTATCTGTCAATGGCGCGTTTGGAAAATTTGACATTAGTGGGGATCTAATTGCGCTGGGCATCCATGGCAAATCAACCAGCGGAGGGATTTCCATCTCGCATCCTTATATCAAGAGCCGGACACGGAATCTCACTGGATCATTGGGCATTTCGTCGTCCGACTCCAAGTTCATTATTTTAGAGAATATCGCAAATTATGACCGGATTCGCACACTGTTTGTCGGAGGGCAATTTGATCAGGTTCACTGGGGCGGGAAGAGTTATGCCAACGTCACAATGACCAATGGAATTGGATCGTTTTGGGGGGGGATGGGTGAAAATGATCCACAAGTTAGTCGCACGGGCGCGGGCGGCGCGTTTACCCGCCTCAACCTTTCCTATATGCGTTTCCAGCCGATGAACGAGTCGTGGTCAATCATGGGACGACTTTCTGGACAACTTGCTGATGATTCTCTGGTGGCGGGCGAGGAGTGGCAGGTGGGCGGGCCTAATTCTGTGCGCGGTTTCTCACCGGGGCAGGCTGCTGGAGACGAAGGGTTTAATGTGGGTTTGGAGTTTCTGGCAAGCCCTTTTGCAAATAAAGCGATTGCCCAATTTGCAGCCTTTGTGGAGCAAGGGGCGGCCTATCGCAAGATTCCAGTTGCCGGACAGGGGAAGAAGCACGATCTTCTAGGAGCCGGTGTGGGGTTTCGTTCGATGTTTGATTTTTATGGCGATATCGATTTTCGTCTGGATATCGGGTTTCCCATTGACCCCAATCAGAATTCTTTAGATGAGGAGCCGATGTTGTATGTCTCGGCATCCATGCGGTTTTAGGAGGTGTTTTATGAATACGAATAAAATCAATTACAAGAAACAAAAAAAATGGGCCTGCCGACTTCAATGCCTTCTTGTTGCGGCCATCCTCACGTTTGGCCTATTAGGCCATGCCCATGCCGCACCGACGGGCGGAGAGGTGGTCGGTGGATCGGCAACAATCTCCCAAGACGCCGCCATGACGGCCATCCAACAGAACTCCGATCGCGCGATTATCAACTGGCGCGAATTTAACATTGATCCGAACGAATGGGTTAAGTTCATACAGCCGGGCGCAAATTCCATTGCATTGAACCGTGTTTTAGGCCAGGACCCGACAACGATTTTGGGGCAACTGACAGCCAATGGCCACGTCTTTATTATGAATCCCAATGGTGTTCTTTTTGGTCAGAATGCCAAGATTGATGTGGCGGGTCTTCTGGCCACGACATTCGATATCAACAATGATGACTTCATGGCCAACAAAAATAACTTCTTCCAGCGGGAGGATATGGCGCCTTCGTTTGTTGCCAATCTGGGGGAGATTAAAATTGCCGAGAACGGTTTTGCATTTCTGGTTGCCCCCGGTGTGAAAAATGAAGGTCTGATTGTGGGGCAGATCGGCAAGGTGGTGTTGGGTTCTGGCAAGTCGCTGACGCTCGATTTCAATGGCGATGGGTTGGTCACGTATACCGTTACTGGCAAGGTGATGGATCAGATCAAAGGCTCCGATGGCAATCCGTTTTCTTCCGCCGTAGACAATATGGGGACGATTGTTAATCCGGGCGGGTATGTTCTGCTGACCGGTGATGCGTCGAAGACGGCGTTATCATCCGTGGTGAATAATGGCGGGCTGATTGAGGTGAAGTCGCTGACGGTGAGCGGTGGTAAGGTGATTTTACGCGGCCGAGATGAAGGGGTGGTTCAGAACACGGGAACCATTGATGTATCAGGCGAGGGAAGCGGGTCTGGCGGGGAAGTCCGGTTGATATCGGGGGAACGCGCTATATTGGGGGGGAAGATATTAGCCCGTGGCGGTGAGTTGGGCGGAGACGGCGGTTTTGTGGAACTATCTAGTCGCGGGATCGTTGATTTGCTGGGACATGTGGATGCCGCTGCGCCGCAAGGGAAGCTGGGGACACTGCTGATTGATCCTAAAAACATTGTGGTGGCTGACGGCGGGAGTAGTTTGGTTGGAGAGTCAATCATCAACACAACCGGTGCTGGCGGAATTAATTTTCAAACGGCCAATATTAAGCTTCAGGCAGACAATGATGTCACTATTTTAACCCCGGTGAATATCGCCAATCCTATGACTTCGTTCACGGTGCAAGCTGGTCGTTCAATTCTCATCAATAACAACGTGACGACAAACAACGGCGCAATTTCAATGACGGCAAACGATCCGGCATTTCGTGAGCTGCCTCTGCGCGATCCGGGCCCTCCTGAAATTCTGATGGCGGCGGGCACCACGCTAAACGCAGGATCAGGGGATATTACGCTCAAGATCATTCCGCCGACTTCGTTAGCGTTGGCCTTCACAATTGGTGATGCAGAGGCTGTTGTTACAGAAGGGCAGATTTGGGGAAGGGGCATTGTTATAAATAGTCTTATCAGCGGGGGAACGGTGACACTCTCATCTTATGGCGATATTAGCGTATTGGGCAATGCGGCAAATAACATCACCGCAGGAACATTACTTATGGAGACCCATATCCTCAATCCCGTTGTGACCATCAACCCCACGCGAGCGGTTCTTGCTGCCCAAACCGCTGCTACCGAGGCAGAAAAAAATCTGATCGCCAAAACCGAGGATGCCAGTAACGCTCAAAACGCTGCCAACGAGGCCAATAATGCCTTTATCCCCAAAGACGAGGCGGCCAAGCGCACACAGAGTGCTGCCAACGCTGCACAAACGACCTTGGACATTAAACAGGAGACGCTTAATAATACCCAAGTTGCTGTTGCCGCTGCAGAAGCGACACTGACCGAGAAGAAAAATGCGGCGAACAGTGCCCAACAAGCCGAGAGTGATGCATTGAATAATGTCAACGGCCAAGCCCTAAACGTTGTCAACTACACTATCTATTTGCAGAGTGCTATAAACTACGCCAATAGTGACTTTTGTACCCTCTATATTATTGTGTGTATCACCTACGACCATGCCGCCAAGGACCAAGCCGATGCCGACGTCGCATACTATCAATACTATAAGGCCTACTACGAAGCTGCACACGTTGAGGCAGTAAAGACCTACAATATTCGAAAAGCTGAAACGCCCATCACTGGCATCTTCGTCAATGACGCAATTAAGGCCATAGATGCCCGAACGAGGGAATTAACCCCTGCCCAAACCGCTGTTGATACTGCAACGACGGTCAGAAATACCAAAAACACGGAATTGGCCGCCGCCCGAGTCGCCGCTGCCGTCGCTTTTTCCACATTAGCCACCGCCGCGAATGGGAGTCCCCTCAATGCCGTTGCCGCAGAGCCCGGTGCACTGGATGCGACCCGTTCTCTCATGGACGAATTAAAGAGTGCAGAGGTGAAGACGGTGGGTCGTGCAGGGGCCATCGGGACGGAGGCCAGTCCCCTTAAGACTCGCGTCGAAATACTGGCAGCCACCACGGTGAACGGGGGCATTTATATTAAAAATGAGACAGGGCTTCTGATGGGTGTCGTTGCAAGAGATCTGGGGCAACTCCCAGCGCTCAATCAGCTCGGACAGATGAGAATCAATGGAACCACTGTTGGCCGTTATGATGTGAAGATCGAAGCCGCCGGAGACATCTCCTTTTTCACTGCCGTTGCCCCGAATGAAATGCAGATGATCTCTACAGTGGGCGGAATTTTTGGGTTAGAACAGTCCTCTCTCATCACCGCGCGAACCATCAGCAAACTGGAAGCGGCCACTGCTATCGGGAAAGAGCGCGACCCGATTAAAATCATGGCCGAGGAGATAGATGGCGTGGTCACACAAAATGGCGGCATCTACATTGCGGCTGCAGCGGGAGGAAAGGTCAAAAATATGATAGCCGGTGGGGCAAATAATGTGGGCTTGCTCGCAATGAGCGGCCAATTGTTATTGACCGGGACAATCCGCGCGGGAAACATCGTGACGGTGAGGAATCAGGGAGGTTCAGTGGTGACAAACCATAGCGGAACAACCCTGATTGCACAAAGGGCCAACCTCATTGCAAGCTTAGGGGTCGGAAGTTCCGCGTTCCCGATTCTCACGGAGGTTTCCGTGCTTTCCGTGGAGGATCCTTCTTCCCCCCCGCCTTTGTTTGTTGCTACGGATGGAGGGGGAGTTACGCTCAATAGCACGCCGGGGCCGGTTGTTTTTATTCAAGAGAAAGATTCCCTTTCATCTGTTTTTGTAACGACACTGGGTCATGACGTGACCATCACTGCCCCGGGCGGGGGATCTCTCACATTTGATGAGGAGACGCAAGAACTGACATCGGCGATTCCCGCACTTTTAGGAACCACGATTTTGTTTGAGAACACTGCGGGTAGTATTGATCTTAATGAGGTCAATGCAGGAAACAGCACTGTGGATTTGATTGCGGCTGGGGCAATCGCAGGTTCTGGACGAATCACGGCAACAACGGCGACGCTTTCCGCGAGGACTGGGATTGGCGATGATGGGTTGCCAGTCTTAACAACCATAGATCGGCTGAATGCAACGACGAAGAGTGGCGGAATCTTTGTCGAGGAGACCGATGCACTGATTGTCGGGGATGTGACGGCGAAGGGGTCACAAAGTCCCGTAAAAATCACGAACAAGTTCGGTGATATGACATTAGCGAAAAAGATAATGGCAGGGGAATTGTTGTTTCCCGGCCCGGTGACCTTGATCTCGGCTGGTTCCATTCTGGATGGGAACGGTAAGCTCAGGAATATCACCGGAAGTGCTGCCACGCTTTCCGCAGGAGGCGCAATTGGAGCAAGCGACGATCCGCTTGAGACCTCCATCACGACCTTGACTTCGGCAACCGCTTCAAACGGCGGACTCTTTCTGCTGAATGTAGATGTCATGGACATCGTTTCCGCGAATGCCAATGGAAACATGGCGCTGACGGTGGCCGGAGACTTGAATTTGGCATCGGCAACGTCAATCGGAAATCTAACGCTCGTGACGTTGGGTGCGTTTAATCTACTTACGACGAGTCCGACCATGCCACGGGCATTAACCGCTGGCGGAGAGATGATTGTGACAGCGGGAGAAGGCATGAATTTGCTTTCGGTGAATCCGACTCTGACCCTCATCCCAACATCTGGTGGAAGGATGATTCTGACTGCAGGTGAAGGTATGAATCTAGGGGCAAGTGTTGCTGGCGGAGAGATGATCCTGACGGCAAAGGGAACACTTAAATTGGCATCGGCAACGGCTGGCGGCAAGATGACCCTGACCGCCGGCGAAAAGTTGAATCTAACGACCGAGGCAAAAGCCCTTGATATGATTGTAACATCTGGAGAGGGGATGACGCTTGCTTCGATGGTCGCAACAGGGGCCATCATCCTGACATCTGGAGAAAACCTTGACCTGACATCGGTAACGGGGTCTGGTGCCATCACGATCATTGCAGGCAAAGACCTAAATTCGGAGTCGGTAACGGCAACGGGTGGAGAGGCCAGTGGAGAGGTCAGCCTGACGGCAGGTTCCAATCTGAACATTGGAAGTGTCACTGCCATCGGCCAAACGGTCAACGTGACTGCAGAAAATCAGATTGTTGACCAAAATGGTGAGGCCGTCAACGTAGAGGCAAAATCTGTGAATTTCATTGGATCAAAGATCGGACTGCCAACAGACAAGATCGAAACGCGCGCGGTAATACTGACCGCACTGACCACTGACGGTGGGATTTTTATCAGCGATAAAGGCACAGGTCAACTGAACCTGACGCGTGTCACGGCGGATGGGGATGGAAGCAATATTGATATTGATGCGGTGGGAAACATCCTGTTGGGCGCAATCACTGCAGAAGAGGATATCGTGATACTGGTCGCTTCAAACGGTTTTATCAATGATGGGAACGACTTCATAGATAAGAACGGTATTCTTGCGGAGGAGATTAATATCACGGCAGCCGAGTTGAAGATCTTTGCGAAATCCGGGATTGGCACAGACAACAACCCGCTTGAAAATAATGTTAAGACACTCGTATTGCTACCGGGTACGCCTCTGCCACCGCCGCCGCCGCCGACAGGGACGACGACGCCGACAGGGACAACGACAACAACGACAGGGACGACAACAGGGACGACGACAGACACGGGGGGAACCACACCGCCACCTACACGCCCTGATCCGTGGACCGTCATTAATTTAACATTTAAAGGCCCTGTCACCATTGCCGACTCCGATTTAGAGGGAACCGGAAACATCGTTGACGATAACGGGATCAAGACCAATCCGTTAAACGTCGCAGTGAGTATCAGAATCAAGGCGTTGTCTATTAGTCTTGCGGATATGTTGGATAACAATGCCCTCCTCACACCGGGCGGATCGCTGACGCTCCAAACGAGCAAGGGGAATATCGTCTTTTTGGATCAGAAGGACACGATTATCGCGTCGAATTTCACCACAACAGACGGTAAAACCTATATCGGTTCGATTACGATTTTGGCGGGAACCATTGAGGGCAGCGGAGCCATTGCCGTTGTGGGCGATCTGAAGACCCAAGACGGCGCGATTGTCGTAACGGCCGATAAGAATATTGTGGTGGGAATACTCAATGCGGGTACCGGGGGGCAGGTGACCGTGGAGTCCAAATCCGGCGTTATTATTGATGGAAACGGTCCGGCGCTTAATATCATTGGAAAAATAGCGACTTTGAGCGGGGAGGTGCCATCGGTACGGGAAACCCTATTGGAGGCGATCCAGAGGGTTGCCGATGCCACGGCAGCGCGTGCGAATGTAGATTCCATTAAGGCCGTCGGGGCTGCCAACGTGGAAGCGGTCAGGGCGAATGGCGCAGCACGAGTGGCCGCTGCAGAGGCAGACTTGGGAATCGTAAAGATCGTTGGGGAGGCGGACAAGAAGGCCGCCGCAATCAATCTGGTCACCGTAGGAGCCGTTGCGGAGGCGGACAAAAAAGCCGCCGAGGCGAATCTGTCGGCAGTGGCGGCCGCCGCTTCCGGGGACAACGCAATCACCCATGCCAATCAGGAAATCGTGGATAAGATCAAAGAGGCAACGGTTGCCTCTGCAAACGCAGTCGTTGACGCGCATGACCAGATTTTGGAGGGTCTTGAGGCCGTTAAAAGTGCTGCTGAAGCAGTCGAAGAAGTCATAGAGGCGGATGTGGCGGATGCAGAGAGTCAATTAGCGTCAGCAGAAAAAGAGAGCAAAAAAATAAGCGATGCAAAACTCGGAGTGACCATTGCGAAAACCGTGGCCGATGGTGTTGCATTAGCGGCTGACGTTGTAGAGGGCTTTTCCACGATTACAGCATACGTGATCAAGGGCATAGCGGCTGCTGCCCAGGCGATTCCATTTTCAGGCGATGCCGGTGCAAGCGTAGCGGCTTGGACAGTAGAGGGTGTTCAGTTGGCTGCAAAAATTACTAGTAAAGTTGCTGCTACTGTTGCTTTTGGTCTTGATGTCACCTTGACGGTCTTGGACCAAGAATCAGGTGCGGCAGACGATAATGTGGTGGAAGCAAAGGGATTGAAGTTTTCTGCGGACTCCACCCTTAAAGTGGCGGAAAGTCACCTCGAAGGTGCTAAGGAGGCCGCCGATGCTGCAGAGCAGGCATTGACAACCGCAAAAACAGCCGCTACAAATGTGGAAAGAATTACAAAAGAGGCTGTTGATCGGGCGAAAAAGAATACGGAGGATGTAAAAACGAGTGGACGAGCCGCTGTTGATGCGGCAAAGAAAAATGCTGCGGATGTTGCGATGAGCGCAGATGCGGTGATTGCGGCGGCAAAAAAGACTCAGGAGGAGGTGATGACAAGTGCCGATTCGGCCACAGAAGCGGCAAAGCAAAGGCTGTCCACCGTAACCACCAATGCACAAGAGGCCGTCACGACGGCAGAAGCTCTGGCTTCTGCCAATAATGTGGCCACGGGGTATGCCTATCAGACGGCGCAGGAGATTGCGGATCGGGCCATATTGGACGCAAAACGAACCAGTATTATTGGAACGGTGGATGAGCCATTTGGCGTCCAGGTGGCCGAGCTAATCAACATTACGGCAGGGCGTGGGAATATCTATCTGGAGACGAAAGGCCCGGTTACACTCGGGAACATCTCAACCACGGCGCGTGCCAGTGAATCAGAGATATTCGTAACCGGATCGGGAGGGGACATGACCATTGGAGGGATTATCACCAGCCCAACGATGGTTCGGCTCGATACGATTGGTGCGATCCTGCAAGGGAACGGGCTGGTCACCTCGCCGGAGTTTGTTGTCACTGCCACGGCGGGAGTCGGAACAGTTGAAAACCCGCTTGATCTGAATGTGGATCGCTTGGCACTGGCGAACGGAACGGTGAGTGGCGGAAGCGGAGAGATTGCTGTCAATAACGTGAAGACGCTCCAGATTGCCACGGTGGATAAGCTTGTCGGTGTGACCACTACCGTGGGCGATGTGATGATCCGTGCCGCAAATGATCTTATTTTGCTTGATCTGATTAAAGCGAATGCTCCCGGGAAGACACAGACGGTGTCGTTGTTTAGCACCACTGGCCGGATTATGGATGCCAATGGAAAAGAAAACAATGTGGAGACCACCCACTTGGTCATCAACGCGGTATCTGGGATTGATCTGGATACCAACGTAAAAACCCTGAACGCAACCCTGACCGGAGCGGGCAATATCAACATGGATGAAGCCGATGGGGCAGCCGTGGAAAACGTGACGGCGGCCAATGGCAATGTAACAATCACCACTGCCAGGGGAAACCTGAGTATCAATACAATCAGTGCCAACGGTGGCACCGTAACGCTTTCGGCAACAACGGGGGGGATTGCCGATGGCAATAAAGGGGCAGTCAATATCATGGCGGCAAGTCTTATCGCAACGGCGGAGAAAACGATTGATCTTGACACACAGATAGAAAACCTTTCAGCAAAATCAACGGGGACAGGCAAGATCGTCATTGATGAGGCCGATGATGTTAATCTCTTGGATTTGATGACAGCCAGCGGGAACATCACGGTCAGAAACGCCACGGGCAACTTAAACGTGACCACAGTCAATGCGAGCGGGAAGGCCATCTTAACGGCTGCCACCGGTGCAATAACCGATGGGAATGGGGCGGCAAACAACGTGACTGCGGTGGACATCGTGGCGACGGCCAAAACGGGGATTGATCTGGATACAACGGGTGAGAACCTGACGGCAGCGAATACGGGGATCGGGAATATCACCATTGATGAGGCCGATGGGGTTTATTTGCGCAACGTGGCGGCGGCGAATGGCAATGTGACGGTAACGACATCTAGGGGAGACCTGAAGTTAAACACAGTCAGCTTGGGTGATATGAATAGCACAGTCAAATTACAGGCGAACACCGGGGCGATTACCGATGGCAACAAAGAGGCAACCAACATCACCGCCACGAAGGTTGCGATGATTGCAGCAACGGGAATCGGCACGAAGGAAGACCCGATCGAAACCGCGATGACGATCTTCGAGGCCAAGACGGGGACGGGAGGTATCTTCATCGAGAATTTTTCAGCGTTAGTGGGGGGGGCAGCGAAAACACAAGTCCGCCAGACACAAAACGCCCCGGAGGAAGACGAAATTGTGCCCGAAGTAACAATTGCGGGGACATTCCTTCAGACCGGTTCGTTAGCGATTGGGGGTGTCACGGATGAGATCAACGGCATCCAAGTGACGAGTGGCGGTGATGACATTGACGTTCAGGTTCACGGCGGCATTGTCGTGAATGAGGCGGGGAGCAATACCGGTAGCGGTGACATCTTGTTGGTCACAAAAGACACCAACGGGACAGATGACAGCATTACGCTCAACGCGGAGGTTTCTGCAACAGCCGGGAACATCAAGTTGTCGGCAGACGATACACTCGTGCAAAACGCCAGTATTGCGACGAATGGCTCTGTAGACATGGCGGCGATCAACGGCAATATCGCGTCAACGAATTCCAATGCGGCAACGATTCGTAGCCGTGCATTAGTGACAAACGCAGGCGGAGAGAATCTGATTGTAGCGAGCATGGGGAGAGTCCTTCCAGTGGTGTTTGTGGGCAATCAGATTAAAGGTGGAACAAGGATCAATGAGCTGCATCAGGCGCAGACGGAGCTTAGCCGATACGCTGATGATGAAGCCGTTGCATTATATGCCTTATTGAAAGAGTCGGAAGGTCTGCCGGACTTCTTCATTGACATTGAGGAGCAGGAAGTCGCTTCCGAGGCTGCAAGGGTCTCTCGTTTGAAAACGTTCTCTGATTTTCAGGCCGAGCTTGAGATGACAGATGAACAGGTACATTCTCTTCTGGAGTTTTTAGTTAAGCAAAAAGTGGACGCGGAAAAGGCGGAACTAAATAATAAGAAAAAGTCTAAAAATGACGCGATGTAATGCGGAGCGTCCGCTGCGGGGGGCAAAGGGGAGCCTCGTGATTTCTATTCGAATCGTTTCTTTTTTTCTTTTCCTTTCTGTTGTTTTCATGACAGGGAAAGCGACAGGCAGCGAGCAGAGTGCAACATCCACGAATCTGTGGATGTCCCCATCTGCATTAATCTCCGCCGGCGGGGAGCATACCTGTGCCGTAACGGAGGCGGGTGTTCAATGCTGGGGCGGGAATCGTTTTGGACAGTTGGGAGATGGAACGACGACAAACCGTCTCATGCCCGTTTCTGTTTTGGGTCTTGCAAACGATATGGTCGCCGTTGCCGCAGGATATAGCCATACATGTGCCCTAACAACATCGGGAGGTGTAAAATGCTGGGGACGAAATGCCGATGGCCAGCTCGGAAACGAGTCAACGACTGACAGTGTTGTGCCTGTTTTGGTTTCGGGTCTTGCAACGGGGGTTTCTGCTATTTCCGCTGGGTTCTATCACACTTGCGCTTTGAAAACATCAGGCCAAGTTTCCTGCTGGGGGTATAATGCATCGGGACAGTTGGGGAACGGAACATTGAAGAGCAGCGCTGTTCCTGTTGATGTTTCAGAATCTTCAACGATTATGGCCGTTTCTGTTGGGTACGATCATTCTTGTGTCTTAACAGATAGAGGATCTGTAAAATGCTGGGGAAGCAACCGTTTTGGCCAACTGGGGAAGGGGATCGGAACAAACCCTGTTTCTGTGGCTGTTTCCGGATTTTCAAAAGGCGTGATCAGCATGACTGCAGGGGGGCATCATACCTGTGTCTTGAAGGAGACTAAAGGTGTTAAGGGTGTCCAATGTTGGGGAGATAATCGTTCCGGCCAATTGGGAAAGAGCACAAAAACGGATCCTCTGACCGCAGTGGGGCTGCCTTCGGTGGGATATGGTAGATGGTCTCTTGCTGCAGGCGCGTCGCACACGTGTGCCCTCATTGCGGCGATGGATATTCAATGTTGGGGGCGGAATCATTCCGGTCAGTTGGGGAACGGAACCAGAAAAGGGGGTTCCATTCCGGTTGCGGCTTCCCCTGCGAGTGGTGCGACCCCTGCGACCCCCGTAAAGGATGCGCCCCCCTTGTTATTGTCAGGAGGGCTTCGGGCCATCACTGCCGGGTTTGATCATACCTGCGCGGTCCTTTCTGATGGCGGGGTGAGTTGCTGGGGCAATAACACCAGTGGCCAGCTTGGCAACGGAAATACAACGATCTCCTTTGTGCCTGTTACGGTTACGAATCTTATCGTTGTTGCACCAAAACCCCCGCCTCCCCAGAAGGTTGAGGGGATTGCTGCTCCCGCTCCGCCAGCTTTCCCTCCCGTTGAGGTTTCACTTGTTTTGCAACCAGAGATTCTTCTTGATGCGACACCTATTTCCATCCCCTTTGAATTACCGCCTCCAGTGGACATCTTTTTTGATTATGATTCTTCCGATCTTTCCGACTTGGCTAAGGAGAGACTGACTAAGGAAGCAGAATGGTACAATGCCCATAGAGAGGTGCGGGTCGTCATTGAGGGTTATTCTGATTCACGCGGGGAGGCTTCGTACAACTTTGATTTGGCAATATACAGGGGACAGGTGATCCAAACCCATCTGGCTGGCATGAAAGTGGCGGTGGATCAATTATCGGTTGTGAGTTATGGAGAGGAGCGACCCTTTTGCACAGAACAGACTGAAACCTGCTACGCCGAAAATCGCCGCGTCCGCCTTGTTCCGCATCAATAGATTCCTGACATTTCAAAATTTCAGGCCGCCATTTTTGATATTGCCTTTCCCATGGGTAATCCAGAATATCGTAAAATAGCGAGATGATTTTATATTTTGGCGGAACGTCCGCTTCGAGCGGAACGTCCGCTGCAAACTGTAGAGAACATGTTTCTTTTGTAGAATTCATGAGGAATCGTTTTACAAAAATGCCTCTGCAACGTAATCGGCGAGCAGCATGCCATGCGAGGTGAGACGAATGCGATCTTCTTCCTCCACGAGTAGGCCTTCTTTTATCAGCAGTTCCACAATTTTTTCTTGTTGGTCATCATGGAGATATGATTTCTTGATCCCCTCCCGTTTTCGCAAACCAAAAATAATGCGATCGGTTTGTATCTCATCCTGATTTATTTTTCTGATATGCGATATTGGAATCTTGCCCGATTCCACCTGCTTGCAATAGGAGAACAATGAGTCGGTATTTTCTTGATGTGCATGGTTGAGATAAGAGTGTGCGGAAAGCCCGATTCCTAACGTCTCCACGCGATCCCAATAAAGCAGATTATGCTTGCACGCAAAGCCTGTTTTCGAAAAATTTGAAATTTCGTATTGGTGAAAGCCCGCCGATGACAATGCGCTTTGTGCGAATTGATATTGCGTGATCTGCTCTTCTTCAGAGGCTGCCGATACGCCATTTTTATAAAAGAGCGTTCCTTCTTCAATGGTCAGACCGTAGATCGAAAGATGATCGGGATTTAAATCAATCGCGGTTTGAAGGGTCTTCTCCCAGTCGGAAAGGGATTCCCCCGGAAGGGCATAAATCAAGTCAATGCTAATATTTTGAAAGCCCGCATCGCGCGCCGCATGAAACGCAAGTATTGCATCGTTGGCCGTATGATGTCGCCCCAAGAACGTCAGTATCTCATCGGAAAACGATTGCATTCCAATTGAAAGCCGATTGATTCCCCCTGACAAAATTGCAGTCAGAAATTTCGTATTGATGGTTTTCGGATGTGCCTCAATTGTGATTTCCGCATCTTCCCGAAAATAAAAATAGGAACGAGCACGCGATATGATTTCATTGAGCGTTTCTGGTGTGTGAAGCGTTGGGGTTCCGCCTCCGAGATAAAGGCTGACGATGTCACGATTGTTAAGCTGGCCACTCTCCCCCTGCAGAACGATTTCTTTTTGGAGTGCGGCGAGATAGCGTTGGGATAACCCCTCTCGCATGCCCTGAATGTTAAAGGCGCAAAAGGCGCAACGGGCAATGCAAAACGGGAAGTCAATATAAATACCAGATGGTGCCGAAGGGGGGATTTGAACCCCCACGGAGTTGCCCCCACTAGACCCTGAACCTAGCGTGTCTACCATTCCACCACTTCGGCGTGCGCCAACCGTGGCGCTTCGAGAACGACTGCTGCGCAGTCTATCCTCGCTCCCGTTGGTCGCGGTAAAGGGGTTATCCCCTTCACTTTTATTTATGACTAATTGGTATCTGAACGGAAACTCCATTTTTTGTCATTTCGACCAAAGGGAGAAATCTATTACCTCAATTTTATCAAGCACTTTATATTTCTCACTCCGTTCGAAATGACAGAGAAAGAGTTTTTTCGTTCGGCCACTAATCAACGTAAAGTAACGATGCTATCATTGGCAGCGTCCCAACGAGGACGCTCATTCCAGCTCCCCCACTTTGGGGGTCGGAGTAGCTTGTAAGCCGAGTTCTGTTCCCCGATGAATTGGGGTGGTGACCATTTCTCTAAGCGACCGAACCCGAGGGCACCGGACGGGCCACCCTTCAAAAGAAACAAGATTTCTTTTTTGCCCCCCTATTTGGTCTTGCTCCGGATGGGGTTTACCATGCCTTTGATGTCGCCATCAAAGCGGTGAGCTCTTACCTCGCCTTTTCACCCTTACCGCATGTAACATGTTACGGCGGTTTATTTTCTGTGGCACTTTCCTTAGGGTCGCCCCCAGTCGCCGTTAGCGACCATCCTGCCCAATGGAGCTCGGACTTTCCTCTATGCAACGTAGCCACTTCAAGGGTTGTGGTTCTGACCGCCCCAACGAGGGCGGTCACTCCCGAAGTGCCACGTTGGCACAGCGATCACCTGGCTGCTCCGACGTCGTTATTGTATTCTTTTTTTCTTTTGATTGTCGAGTGCGGCATTGGCCAACGCATCGGCCTCAAAATTTTCTGCACGCGGAATATGAGAAATGGTGGCCTGGTCAAATTGGCGATACAGCATTTGCGCTTGACGACAAAGCGGAATCAACCCCGCGTCTTTTACTTTATATTGCCCCAAGACTTGTCGAACAACCAGTTGAGAGTCGAGATAAAAATCAATTTTAATTGGGTTAAATTTTCGAGCCGTCTGTAACGCGCGAATCAGTGCGAGATATTCCGCTTTGTTATTCGTGGCAATACCCAGACATTCCGAGAGTGTTTCAATAATTTCGTTTTGATTGTTTTTAATGACGACGCCGATTGACGCATCGCCAGGATTATTGCGAGACGCGCCGTCGGTATAAACAAGAAGATGTGGTTCCCTTTTTTCAGAAGGGGAGTCGGGAAAAAGCGGAAGAGGCGTTTGCGACATTACCCTTCTACTTTAGACTCAAGGTAAATCATTCGGCTGCAGTAGGTACAATTTTGTATTTTTTCTCCCACTTTGATCTCCGCGACCAATTGCGGTGGGAGACTAAAGTGACACCCCCCGCAGATATTGCCGTTTAACGAAACAACAGCGGTGCCCTTCCTCATAACGATCAGTTTCTTGTACTGATTTAAAATATTTTTGTCCATCAGCATTGCGATATCTTGCCATTGTGTTTCGATGAGTTGCGTCGCCTCAGATAACGTCATGATCGCCGCATTGATTTTTTCCTGTTCAGCAAGGAAAGTCTGTTGTGACTCGGTCACTTCCTGTTCGCGCTCTGCGATTTCTTTTTTCATCAGATCGCCCTCTTCCATAAAGAGCAAGAGCGTTTCTTCCAATTCTCCCTTTCGTGTCTTGGCAGATTCAATCTCTTTGAGATTTGCTTTGTACTCATCGTTGGTCTTGAGTTTAGAGAGTCGGTCTCTTAACTTCACAATCTGTTCTTCTTGAACCTTCAGATCGAGTTCTTTTTCGCGTTTTGCCTTATCCCGTTCTGTTGTTTTTAATTGTAATTGGGCATAGGCGTCCTTCTTTTTTTGTAGGATGGCTTCTGCCGCTTTTAATTGTTCAGGGAGCGATTTTTCTTCAAGTTGGTTTTGACTTTTTCGAAGGTCAACCGATTGCAGTTTTACTAAAAGGAGCACTTGATCTTTCAAACGATTTCCTCCTGTTGATAAAATGGTCTCTCAAAGGAGACCATTGTGGGCCCACCAGGGTTCGAACCTGGGACCAACCGGTTATGAGCCGGCCGCTCTAACCGCTGAGCTATGGGCCCGTTTTTTGTTCTTCTCATCAGTGCTTCTCTAAAGGTGGTCATTTTTTTAGAGAAGCACTACATTTCAATAAAATGTCTAAGCCGCTTGCTCCGACTGGGATGTCTCAACTTGCGCAACGCCTTCGATTCAATCTGTCGAATGCGCTCTCTTGTGACATCAAAATCTTTTCCAACCTCTTCAAGTGTGTGATCGGTTTGTTCCCCAATGCCAAACCGTTTTCTTAATACCCTTTCTTCACGCGGTGTGAGCGATTGCAGAACGGAACCGATTTGCCGCTGCAGATCATATCGAATGGCCGCTTCAATGGGCGAGGTGGCTTTCTGATCCTCGATAAAATCGCCCAAATGAGAATCGCCCTCGTCGCCAATGGGTGTTTCAAGGGAGATCGGCTCTTTTGCGATTTTTAATATTTTTCTGACTTTATCTACACCCATTTCCATTTTGACGGCGACTTCTTCGGGAATGGGTTCTCTTCCTAATTCCTGAACCAGCTGCCGGGAGACGCGAATCAATTTATTGATTGTTTCAATCATATGAACGGGGATTCGAATCGTCCGGGCTTGATCGGCAATTGCCCGCGTAATCGCCTGACGAATCCACCATGTGGCATAAGTCGAAAATTTATATCCACGGCGATACTCGAATTTATCAACGGCTTTCATCAGTCCGATATTGCCCTCTTGAATCAAATCCAAGAATTGGAGTCCACGATTGGTATATCTTTTCGCGATGCTAACGACGAGACGCAGATTGGCCTCGACCAGCTCTCCCTTGGCCCGTTTGACCTTCTGGTCTTCAACGGCAATTTTTTGAAGTGATTCTTTTAACTCGATTCGGGAAGTTCCGACCGCCTGTTCCGCTTCTGCCAGTTTCTTTTCTGCATTCTTAAAGACCTTTCCGATCTCCAGAATCTGATCTGAAGAAATCCGCAACTGTTTCTTGGCGAGTGTCATTTCGCGCGTTCCTTCCTTGGTCTTTCTAAAGAAGGCTTTTAAGTCGTCTGTGACGCCGCATTTTTTTCGGCAGAGTGCGAGTTCTCGTTCAGACTGATTCATGATGGACAATTCCCCATGCAGTTTTTCAATAACCGACTCAATCACCCGGATATGGATCTTTGAGGTCTCAATCTTCGTCGAGACTTTTTCGGATATTGCAAGCCGCCGTTGCGCTGCCTGTTTTTTTTCCTTGATGGTGCTTGCAGAAAGGAGAAGAACACTTGAAACTTTCACGAGGTCTCGTTGATACCGTTTGATATCGTCCATGGTCTCCAACAATTGTGTTCTTAAATTCAATTCATTTTCTTCTTTTTCATCCAATTCTTTTTCGGGAATCGGAATGACATCCGAGAGCTGCGTCTGCTCATCACGGACCGCGTTTCCAATCTCGATAATCGCATGAAGCGAAAACGGACAAGAAAATAGCAACCGATAGATCGCTTGTTGTCCCTCTTCCATTCGTTTTGCAATTTCAATTTCCCCCTCGCGTGAAAGAAGCGGAACCGATCCAATTTCTTTCAAATAAAGGCGGACCGGATCGTCGCTTTTGACTGCTTCAGCTGAAACGGATTCGAGTTCCTTTTCCTCGACAGGGGAATCGTCTTCGGTATCAGGACTGACTTCTTCCTGCGTATCCATGTCGTCTGAGTTTTCTTCCTGATTTGCGGGGAGATTGGCTGCACGGCCATCTGCTTCTTCTTGATTAACGACCTCGATATCCATTTCACCAAACATCATCATGATGTTATCGAGCCGGTTTGAAGAGATGACTTCTGGTGGGAGTGCGTTGTTAAGTTCTTCGTATGTTAAAAAACCTTTCTCTTTTCCGAGAGAGATTAACTGTTTTACTTCATCCAACTGTTCTTCTTTTGACATAAAGGGTTCCTACGATTTCTATTCGTGCAAGTGTAATGAGCCGATTTGGCTTAACTCTTTTTTTAATCTGAAAAAATCCTGTTGTAAAGCCTGTGCTTTTTGCCGGTCTCCGATTCTAACGGCCGACTTTAATTCTCCCTGAACTTGAAGTGTCTTTTGCGCAATCCGTTTTTTTTGAACAGATGCGACGTTGTCTTTTGTAAGACGAGACCGATTTTCGTTCAAGATTTCCAAAACGGCCAATTCACTAAAAAGTGAATGTTGAGCGGCTTCCTTTAATGTTGCGACGTTCGGATGGGTCCACGCGTTTCTTTCTTCATCCCAAAAAAAACGCGCAATCGTCTGTGTTTGTTGCGTTGTAAAATCATTTGGCGAAATGGGCGCGAGTAGGTCGTATTCCAATTGGTCTTGCACTAAAAGCGCCAACAATGTTTCTTCATTCTTCGGAAGACGGCTTTTCAAAACAGGAACAATGGCTACCTTTTCAGAAACGCTGCGACGATTCCCTTCCACCGAAGGCTTGTCAAAATCCAAGCGAACATCCTGTTCTTCCATTCCAAAGACTTCCGCGATCAGTTGAAGATAGTATCCTTGTTCGACGTGATTGGTCATTTTGTGAAGGAGCGGAAAAAGGGTTTGAATGGTCTTTGCTTTATCTGTAATGGAGGCCGAGGCTGTGCGAGCGGTTTGCCGAATGGTAAAGGCAACAAGCGGTTCTCCTTGTTTTATTTTTGATAAGAAAGCGTCTTGTCCCTCTTTGCGAATAAAAAGATCGGGATCTAAACCCGGGGGAAGGGTCACCACTTCTGCATCCATTTTATGGGCGACAAAAAGTGGAGCGACGCGAGCAGCTGCGGCCACTCCTGCTGGATCAGGATCAAACAACAAGGTCACTTTTTCGACAAATCTTCGGATCAAACGAAGATGATCTTCCGTCATGGCGGTTCCCAATGTCGCAACCGCGTTTGAAACGCCGGCTTGATGAAGCGAGATAACATCAAAATAGCCCTCGACGACAATCAAAGTTTTTTTACCGCGTGCCCAATTCAAGCCAAACAGATTTTTTCCTTTTGTAAAAAGGGGTGTCTCCGATGTGTTTAGATATTTGGGTTGGGCGTCATCCATTGCGCGCGCGCCAAATCCAATTGTCTTTTCTTGTAAGGTCTGAATCGGAATGACAATCCGATTTCGAAAATAGTCGTAGAGTCCTGTGTCCCCTTTTCGCAGCAGGCCTGCCTTTTCAAGTAGTGCTGGCGGATATTTAAGTCGTTTCATCAAATCATCTCGGCGAGGCATTGCAAAACCAATCAGAAATTTTTTCATTGTCTCGGTCGTAATGCCACGGGCTTTCAGATAATCTCTTGCGGATTGCGCGGCTGGCTGTTCAATCAAGTTGTGATGAAAGAGTAAAGCCGCTTCTTCGTTGATTCGATAGAGGATTTCCGCTTCTTTTTCGGCCGGAGTGGCTTCCGATCTATTTTCTGGATCAGATGGAATGGGAACCCCCGTTTTTTCAGCCAGCCTGCGTACCGCTTCCGGAAACGAGATTTGTTCTATTTTTGAAACGAAAGAAAAAACGTCACCACCGACCGCGCAGCCGAAGCAGTGGAAAAATTGTTTGGATGGATTCACTGAGAAAGAGCCGGACTTTTCGATATGGAATGGACAAAGTCCCACAAAGTTTTGTCCCGACTTCTTTAAGGAAAGATATTCCGAGACCACGGCAATCAGATCGGACCGATTGCGAACGGTCTCAATAAATTGGTCAGAAAATTTATTCTCACTCACAGTGTGTAGTATTGTATTATCCTCGTTTAAGATCCTAAAACAGAGCGCACCAAGTCGCTCACTTTCTTTCCATCAGCCCGTCCGGTGACTTCTGGGAGTAATATCTTCATGACCTCTCCCATCTGTTTGATATTTTGCGCCCCGGAGGTCGCAATGGCCTCTGAAACGAGTTTTGCAAGTTCGGTATCGGAAAGTGCTGGCGGTAGATACGATTCCAAGATCATCACCTCTTTTTGTTCTTTTTCAACAAGGTCTGGGCGATCTCCCTCCTGAAAAAGTGTTATGGATTCTTTTCTCTGTTTGACCGCAGTTGCGAGGACTTGTACGATTTCCTCTTCGTTTAAGAGATAATCTTTTCCCTTTTCAATTTCTTTATTCTTAATCGTTGCGCGTACCATTCGAATAACGGAAAGGCGGTCTGCGTCTCCTGATTTCATGGCCTCTTTCATTTCGGATAAGAGTTTGTCTCGAAGATTCATTGGTTTTCTGTCCTTTCAAAATAACGGAACAATTGTAAGCGGAAAGACCTGTGACTATATCGAAATTTCAGCAGGCTTGTCAATGTTTTGTATGGTCCCAAGAACAGAGATAGAAAAGTGTGTGGCCCTGCCCTGTCGGGTTTGGGGC
>JBBTIN010000016.1:40573-116006 GCA_038059935.1 Nitrospirota bacterium | reverse complement strand
GGGGAAGAAATCCAAAGGATATTTATACTCGAGTGACAACTGGCATTTTTGCGAGTGGCATGCCGTCGTTTGCAACAACGCTGACGGATGCCGAGCGCTGGGATGTCGCCCACTTTGTACGGTCTCTCCAAAAAGAGTTTACGCCGGCAACAAAGTCAGATATTAAGCCAAATAAAGTTGCAGCCCAGATTCCAGTGAATCCAGATGATCCGTTCTGGAACAATATTACTCCGATTGATGTTTTGATGAGCGGACAGGTGACTGTTCCGCCTCGGATGCAAACCCCTGCAATTGATATGATGACAATTCGTGCCGTCTATAATGACAAGGATGTTGCGTTTCATCTGACATGGGATGATCGAAGATCCAATACAACACATCAAGAGCCTCCCGCGCCACCTGTTCCAGGAACGCCGGGATATACGACCTATCCTGTTTTATATCCAGCTGAAAATCGGCCAACTGGCTACCGCGATGCCGTCGCCGTTCAGATGGGCGTAAAGATTCCGAATAGCCCAGAGCTGCCCCATTTTGTTGCGGGATCTAATGATAAGCCTGTGAATCTCTGGATGTGGAAAGCCGACTTGAACGAAGATGCCTCTAAATCTCCAGTTGAGATGTTGATTTCAAAAGGGCATAAGAAACTTCCAGAAGCGACTAAAATTCAAAATGCATTAGGAAGAGGGGTTTTTAAGGATGGCCAGTGGAAGGTCGTTATTAAGAGGCCTTTGATCTCTGATGATCCAGCAACGATTACGAACATTGAAGCCGGGAAGCCCATTCCAGTGGCCTTTCACGCATGGGAAGGGACGAATGGAGAGGTTGGGTTTCAGCGGGCTATCTCCTCTTGGTTCTTTTTGGTCATTGAGAAAGAAATTCCAAAAGAGGCGTATGCCTATACATTTGGAATGATTCTTCTCGCGGTCGGTTTTGAATTGTTCCTTATTAGAAAGGTAAAGTCAAAAACATAATGAAGAAGTCAGGTCTTTTCTTAATTATTTTCCTATCTGTATTAATTTCTGGAGGTCTTTCGTCCTGCATGTTCGGTGATCCCTTGGTCGCCGAAGGAAAGAAAACATACGGTTATTATTGCGTTCATTGTCATGGTGAAAAGGGCAATGGAAATGGATTTAACGCAGAGAATTTAGATCCGAAGCCGAGAGACCATACGGATGGTGGCGAGCCTTATATGGCTGGGCGGACAAACGAAGACCTTTTTGAGGCAGTTAGCAATGGGGGAAGGGGAATTGGAAAGTCGTCCTTTATGCCTCCTTTTGGTGGGGTTTTGTCGGAGCAGGAGCGATGGGCGCTTGTTGCCTACATGAGAACCCTTCATAAAAACAGTGCGCCTAAAGTGGTTGTTCCAGCAACGGCAAAGAAGGATCGTCCAAAGTTTCCCAATCCGAGAAAAAAGACGATTGAGATTCCGGTGGAACTGGGTGAAGATGGTCAGGCCATTGATCCAGCAGAGGTCAAAGCCAAGTTGGTTCAGATGGGGCAGAGGCTCTTCGAAAAGAAATATGGCTGTAACGGTTGTCACGAAGTAGATGGAGTGGGTGGAAAGGTTGGTCCTCCTTTGTCTCGTGTGGGTTTTCGCCTCAGACCAGAGTATATATTTAACTGGATTAAAAATCCGCAGGCAATTAAGCCAGGCACCAAAATGCCAAATTTCCAGATTCGGGATCAAGAGGTTTTGGCAATTACGATGTATTTATCCACGCTAAAGGCTGCCCCGGAAGGGCCTCCAGAAGGAAAAAAATCTGGGACATAAATTCCCTGTTATAAGACTTTTCCTGTTCTTGTTTTTTTGGATGGGGTTTACAGGCAATCTTTTTGCGATGCATGAGGCAGATCATCGCTATCTTGTTTCTGGTTATGTGAGGGACGGACAGGGAGAGCCAAAGAGTGATGTCCCTGTTTCTCTTGAGCATAAAGCGGGGCAGAAGTATACGGTCAAAACGAACGGCTCTGGCTATTATGAAGCGATCTTTCATCTACATGATGATAATTTAGGGGATGAGGTTTCTGTCACAGTTTCGGCGGAGACAAAGAAACATACGATAGCATTTGACTTTGAGGATAAGCATTCGGCGCGAAAAGGTCAGGTTGATTTTGGTGCCCCAGGAAAAGAAACGCCGTTGTTGTATTGGTTGGGATGGGGCGGGGCGTTATTGGCAGCCTCTGCGATCTTTTTTTTCATAAAGAAAAAGAAGCCGGTAGAGAAGAAAGAAAAACGTAAGAAGTAGAATTTTTATGGCTGACGATTCAAAAGATAAAGATTTAAGTCGCAGAAAGTTTCTGACATTGGTCGGGCAATGTGCCGGATGGGGTGGCATCGCCGCGTCGTTGGCAGGCACAGGAATCGCAACGCTTAAATTTATGATTCCGAATGTCGTCTACGAACCCTCTTCCATTTTTAAGATTGGAGTTTCGTCTGATTATGGGGTTGGCGTGGACACCCGACTGATGAAGGAACGACAGATTTGGGTTGTTAAGAATGAACGCGGAATGTATGTTTTGGTTGGCATCTGCCGTCATTTGGGGTGTACGCCGAACTGGTTCCCTGATCAGCAGCGGTTTCGGTGTCCCTGTCACGGCTCAATTTATGATATGAATGGAAATGTGCGGGGAGGCCCGGCACCTCGTCCTTTATGGAGGACTGGCGTTTCACTTGATCCGGTAGATGGACAGATTGTGGTGAATTTTAATCAGCGGCAAGACCCGGATCCAAAGGGGACAGCTGAAGGATTAATGGTGGAGACGGTGCTTCGTGAAGTTGAGCCGTTCTTTTTAAAAATATAAAATAGGGCGAGCAGGACTCGTTAGTGGCTGAACGAAAAGACGCTTTCTCTGTCATTTCGAACGCGGTGAGAAATCTCAAGGGTTTGATAACATTGAGGTAACAGATTTCTCCCTTTGGTCGAAATGACAAAAAATGGGGTTTCCGTTCAGATACAAATTTAGGGGGTCGTTGAATTAAAAGACTATGAAACAGATTTTTGAAAAACTTGTTGCACTCATCACCGATAACCAGGTGTACCGTTCAGTCTTTCGTCATGGGTTCCCAACGACAGACGCCAATCGTGCTTTGGTGATGTTTAGTAGTGTTATTTTGCATTTGCATCCTGTTCGTGTTCGGCGTGGTGCATTAAAGATTCGTTTTACATGGTGTCTGGGCGGACTCACCTTTTTCTTCTTTATCATGTTGGCAATTACTGGCGTCTTCCTCATGTTTTATTATGTTCCCGATACGCGTCGCGCCTATAACGATATTAAAGATTTGGGAACGGTTGTTTATTTTGGTTCCCTCTTTCGGAATATGCACCGATGGTCGGCCCATGCGATGGTCTTATCCGTTTGGCTGCACATGACGCGTGTTTTCTTAACCGGCTCTTACAAGCCACCGAGAGAGTTTAACTGGGTGGTTGGCGTGCTCTTGCTGGTCTTGACGTTGGTGCTCAGCTGGACGGGGTATCTCCTGCCATGGGATCAATTGGCCCTCTGGGCGGTTACCGTTGGAAGCAAAATGGCCGAGGCAAGTCCGCTTTTGGGAAACGCCGGGCCGTTTGGGCCGGAGATCGGCATGACACGGGAAAATGATATTAGTTTTGTGTTATTGGGCGGAACCGTTGTCGGGCAATCCGCGCTTTTGCGTTTTTATGTCTTACACTGCCTTGCATTGCCGCTTGTTTCTGCTGTCTTAATGGCGATTCATTTTTGGCGTATTCGAAAGGATGGCTTCTCGGGGCCGCTATAAATGAATCTTTCAGAGCAGATTAAAAAAACAGCAGCCGAAACACGCTCCCCAGAAGATACCGTTCTGGTTTGGCCGAATCTCGTTTATATTGAACTCATCTGTATATTATTGGGGACGGCCGTCTTGCTTTTTCTTTCCCTGATCTCTCCCGCACCGCTTGAGGAATTGGCGAGCGCCGATACCACACCCAACCCAACAAAGGCCCCCTGGTACTTTTTGGGACTTCAGGAGCTCTTGGTTTATTTTGATCCGTGGTTGGCGGGTGTCGTTCTTCCCAGCATGATTATTGTCGGATTGATCATTATCCCATATGTGGATACGAATCCGAATGGCAAAGGGTATTATACCTTTTCAGAGCGCAAGTTTTCTGTTTTGGGATTTTCGTTTGGTTTGGGACTTTGGTATATTTTGATTGTCATTGGTGTTTGGTCCAGGGGACTGGATTGGTCGTGGTATTGGCCATGGTCCGATTGGACGATTCACATGTCGGTCACTGCTGTTAAGTTAATTGATCTGGAGCTTATCCTTCAGGAGACGTTTGGGCTTTCAGACCAACCCATTCTTCAGCTTGGACAGCGCTATGGAATGACGATTTCAAACTTGGTCACGTGGCTGTTGTTCTTGGGATATTATGCCGTTGGTTTTACCATTCCTTTTTTGCTGCTGCGCAAGTTTTATAATAAATTAGGGTTGATTCGCTATCACTTGGTGATGTTTTTCTTTTTATCCATGTGTGGCGTTCCACTGAAGATGTTTTTAAGACTTATTTTTAATATTAAATATGTGTTAGTGACGCCTTGGTTCAAGATTTAACCTGCGAGCAAAGTGAGATAGCAATATATGGATGATATTTGGGGTTACCCTTATCGGTTGGGCATTACAATCTTTTTAGTCATTGGAACTGCCGCTTGTACGCTTATTTTTGTTGTCTTTGCAATGTGGCTTGAGAAATCATTTAAGGACGATAAGATCAATAAGCGATAGCGCATTATTATGTTTAAGCATTTTTTATTTGCCATTTTAAGCTTTTCCATTTTGTTCATGATCGGGATTTTTGCCTATCGTGATATTGCTGCAGAATGGAAAGGGTATCAGTCTACATATAATGAGAAGCTGGCGAAGGTACTGAACAAGCCGGATGTGGCCAATAAACCGCTTCGCGTCGAGCAAATTTGGAATGGTGTCCTGAATCGGACTGACCGGTGTACCACTTGTCATGCCGGGATTGGGAATCCCGCATTTGAAAAGGAGCCGCAGCCCTATACGACCCATCCAAATTTGATGGGCTACATGTCCAAGCATCCTTTTGAGAAGGTCGGTTGTACTGTTTGTCATGACGGGGATGGACAGGCGCTGACGGTTGAAAAGACCCATGGTATTGTTCACCATCTGGATCGTCAGTTGAAGACAAAGTCAACGGTACAGGCTGCATGCAGCCGATGTCATTCTGATCTTTATGCGGAAGGACTGTATTGGCCGGAGGTGCCGGAATTGATGAAAGGGATTTCGCTTGCGCGTGAATTAGGTTGTGGCGCTTGTCATACGATCAACCAGTTGGGTACTGTTGCAACGATGGCCCCGGAGCTTTCCGGAATGGGCAGCAAGACCGAACTCGCGTTTTATCTGGTGCACGATTTTTCAAAGATGAAGTCGCATGAGCATACAATGAAGGCATGGGAATTTGAGCATTTCAAAGACCCACAGAAAATCGTTCCTGGCACGATGGATGCGAAAGACCCAAAGGACAGAATCCCTCCGACGATTATGCCCAACTGGGGCCTCTCCAATGATGAGGCGACCGCATTGACTATTTTTGTGATGTCATTGCGCGATCCAAAAGTCGAAGCAATCCCCAGAAAATATCTTCCAAAGATCAAGAGCCACGATGCGTTTTTACAGTATCGGAATTAAAACATAAAACCCAGATTCCTGCCGGAAACATGCAGGAATGACATTCAAGGAGGCTGTTATGACAAGGCGTGTTGATTTTATGCTTGGAGGAGAGGACTTCTTAAAGATGACTGCAGCGCATGTCATGCAAACCGAAGTCTATTACTTTTCAGAGGATGCAGCCATTGTTGATATTATTGCAGCCATTACAATGGGGGGCTTTGGCTCGGTTCCGATTACCAAAGCGGGAGATATTGTCGTCGGGCTTGTCAGCGAATATGATATTCTCAATGCGATTTTTTCAGGAAAAAACTTGGAGACACTTTCCGCAAAAGATATCATGACGAAAGGTGCTATTTCGGTTTTGGAAACCACGTCTGTTAACGAGATTATTGCAACGCTTCAGTCTAAACACCTGATTCGTGTCCCCGTTGTGGATGAGAATGAGGTTTTGATTGGTATTGTCGCACGTATAGATATTCTGATGGGTTACTTAAGATCGGTTGAGTCTCCGCCAAAAATGGCCTTTAATCTTCTTTAGACTAGAAGATATAGCCTATTCTCGCATTGAGGATATATTCGGAAACGTGGTCGGAAAGTCCGATCCCCAATGCGAAGTCTGTCTTGATTCTCTCATCAATCTGATAGGCTCCCCCCAATGCCGCAGTCCAGTTGTCATTAAATATTGAGTCCGATGTTCCAAAGACCTCCCCCATGACTGAAAGTTTGGGGCGAACCTCTTTGTATTCCAAGGCGAGCGCATAACTAATGCGGTCATTTGAATTCCCGGATGGACTTCCAGCACTCCCAACAAAGGTATAACCCAGATTCAAATGCGCTTCATAAGGCGGAATTTCTTTGCTAGCGAGGAGAGAAAATCCGACATCGGGATCCCCCGTTGTTCCCGTTAAACTATTTTGGTTTGCCAATGGAACCTTAACTCGCATGACACCACCAACCGATAAGGGATTGGCCTCCCTGCCGCGTAAAAAACGAACTTTGGCCGATAAGAAAAGGTCTCCAAACCGATGGCGGGAGGCCTGATCGTTATCTGCAAAAATATAGGGAAAGGTCGCAACAGCCTCTAAATTATGAATCAGGCCGTACCGAAGCGTTCCTGATAAAATTGTTCGATCAATTCCGGCTTGATTAAATTGCAGTCCGCTTTCAAGACGATAGGTCTCTCTCTCGATGGGAACAGCCGATTCCGTTACGATAAAAGGGGCCTCCGCAAAAAGAGGAACGGGTAGAGAAACGAAGACAGCGACAACAATGAAAAAATATTTTATTTTTCTAGTGTGGCACAGAGAAATAAAAAGAGAAGGAGTCATTTTATGAGGCAATCTTTTTCTTATGTTTCAAGACATCTATGGCTGCCGACACAATATGTTTTTCGGTTAAGCCGTACTTTTCAAAAAGTTCTTCGGGCAATCCGGATTCCGCGTAAGTATCGGCAATCCCAACTGACACTTGAGGCACGGGGCAATATTGGCTTAACACCTGTGCAACACGACTTCCCAGTCCGCCAGAAAGAAGATGCTCCTCGGCTGTTACAATCGCACCTGATCGCTTAGCTGCCGTCACAATCGCCGCCTCATCAATGGGTTTGATAGTATGCATATCAATCACTGCAACGGAAATATTTTCTTTTTGTAAAAGTGTGGCGGCCATTAGCGCGCTATAAACCATCAGGCCGGTTGCGATAATTGTGACATCACTTCCCGCCACAATCTTTTTTGCGACGCCGATTTCAAAGGACTCGCCATCCGCATAAATAATGGGTGCCTTCGGCCTTCCAGTGCGGATAAAAACAGGCCCCACATGCGCTGCGGATAATTTCGTGAGTGCCTTACAAGACGCACCGTCTGCGGGAGAGAGGACTGTGAATTTTGGAAGCGCACAGGCCAGAGCCAAGTCCTCCACACTTTGCTGAGACGCCCCATCTTCTCCTAGACTAATTCCAGAATGTGACCCAACGATTTTGACGTTCAGATTGGGATTGGCAACTGACATGCGAAGTTGATCAAATCCTTTGCATAAAAGAAACGAGGCAAACGAGGATGCAAAAGGAATTTTGCCACAGGAAGCCAATCCCGCAGCGATGGAGACCATATTGGCCTCGGCAATGCCGCAATTAAAAAAACGCGCTGGAAACTGTTTCGCGAAAAGATTGCTTTTTGTGGATTTAGACAGATCGGCGTCGAGTGCCACAATCCGAGTGTCTTCTTTTCCTAATGCGAGTAAGGCTTCACCATAGGCATCTCGTGTGGCCTGTCCCATTTTTTTGCTTTGCCAGGGCAAAGGGGACGACGGAAGGGAACAGGTTACATAGGAGGGGATCGCTTCGTTTGACTTCATGCACCAATCTCCAAAAGGGCTTTTTGGGTTTGCTCTGCATTCGGTGCCGACCCGTGAAATTCTAAATTATTCTCCATGAAGGAAACGCCCTTTCCCTTTGTGGTATTGGCAAAAATGAGTGTGGGTTTTCCTTTTGTATTGCTTGCTTCGTCAAAGGCTTTCAGGATTTGATCCATGTTGTGCCCATCAATTTCAATCACATGCCATCCAAAGGCGCGCCATTTTTCAGCGAGCGACTCTGTGTCTAAAATCTTTTCCGTCCAGTCATCAAGTTGCTGACGATTGCGGTCGAGAATTACGGTGAGCGAGTCCATCTTGTAATGTGCCGCGAACATTGCGGCCTCCCAGACCTGACCCTCATTCGATTCTCCGTCACCCATTAAGACGACTGTTCGATAATCTTTGCCGTCCAATCGGGCGGCAAGTGCCATGCCGATTCCAATGGAGATCCCTTGACCGAGAGATCCGGTAGACGCTTCCACGCCGGGCAATTTCCCTTTTTCTGGATGGCCTTGAAGTGGCGATCCAAATTGTCGGAGGGATGAGAGTTGTTCAACGGGAAAATATCCGGTGCGAGCCAATGCGGCGTAGAGCGCAGGGGCTGCATGTCCTTTGCTGAGGATGAATCGGTCACGGTCGTCCCAATCCGGCTCCGTTGGGCGGTGCCGCAAAACCCTAAAATATAAAGCCGTGATGATATCAGTCGCGGAGAGAGAACCGCCGGGGTGACCTGATGCGGCGGCAGAAATCATCTGGATGATATCTTGTCGTAGTCGTTTGGCTTGATTTTGAAGCGATTCGTTTATTGCCGTCATAGAAGGTGGAGAGTAACAAAAAAAAAGAAACCAAGTCAAACGAGCTGTTGCTCCCGGGTATGCGACAAATTTGCCCACAAAATCGTCGCACACCCGTTGCTTCCCGTATGTCACAGCGCAGTCAATTCTATTTGTCACTGACACAGGATATAAAAACAACTTGACAAAATGGTTGGGTTGGTATGATAAATAGTAATATATTGGGATGAACGAAATGAGCACAGTAAAAGTCGCTATTACGATGGATGAGAATGTCGTTAAACATTTAGACCAGCTTGTAAAAAAGCATCTATTTGAAAATCGCAGCCGTGCAATTGAAGAAGCGGTTAGCGAAAAACTTGCACGGTTGGAATATAGCCGTCTGGCTCGGGAGTGTAAAAAGATGGACCCAGAATTTGAGCGAAATATGGCAGAAGAAGGCCTGTCTGTCGAAGCAGAAGAATGGCCCAAATACTAAGAGGCGATGTTTTATGGGCTGATCTGAACCCGACGCGTGGAAGGGAGCAATCAGGTCAAAGACCGGTGCTTGTTGTCAGCCATGATGTATTCAATGAGCGCTCCGGAACGGTTATAGCAATGGCATTAACCAGTCAGCCACAAAGAGCAGGTTTTCCTCTCACACTTGAACTTTCATCTCCCAAACTTCCTAAAAAAACATGGGTTAAAATCAGCCAAATCAGAACACTTTCCACAGAACGTCTTGGCACCAAAATAGGGAGAATATCGGCAGAAGAATTGGGACAGGTCATTGAAGGATTGAATGAAATAGTCGGAGACTAACAAGCTGCAAAACTTGCGTGATCTATGGATAGAAAATCGGTTTTTAATTCACTCATTGAAAGTCTGATGCAGCTGCCGAGCGTCGGAAAAAAAACGGCGGAGCGATATGCATTTTTTATTTTGAAAATGTCTTCGGATAACGCACGCAAAATTGCGGAGGCGATTTTAACGCTGAAAGAAAAAATTGTTTATTGTAAAATTTGCAATAACATGACTGAAGAGGAAGTCTGTGCCATTTGCGCAAACGGCGCGCGCGATCCACAGCGCATTTTGGTCGTGGAAGAAGCGACCACATTATTCGCCATTGAAAAATCGGGGGAGTACAAAGGGCTTTATCATGTACTGCATGGTACTTATTCCCCTTTATCGGGTGGAGAATCCGAAGAATCCGGACCCGCCGCGTCCATTCATTTATTGATGGAGCGAATCAAACGCGGCGTTTCGTTTGGCATTGCTGAAATTATTCTGGCCACCTCTCCGAATATAGACGGAGAGGCTACCGCGCTTTATTTGACCCGACTGATGAAGCCCCTTGGCGTCAAGATCACGCGAATTGCCTGCGGCATTCCAGCAGGAAGCGATATCGAATATGCCGACGAGGTCACATTGGTCAAGTCATTAGAAGGCCGACGAGAGGTATAATCCCATTAAGAAAGACGCCAAACAAACCGACGCTTTTGTCCTCTCTTTTATGAGGCTATTGCTGATTGCAACCGCCATTTTGCCTTTGCTAATGGCCCATTCACTTTTTTTCCCTTATATTTCGGGAAAGGTTTTTTTCTTGCGGTTCTCCATCACGCTGGTGGCAATCCTCTTCACGGTCCGCTTCATTCAAAAAACGTCATTTCGAGAGGAGATGCGTCACAAGATGAATCGTCTATTGCATGAGCCGCTCTTTTTATCGGTTTTGGCATACTTTATCATTTTTGTTCTGACGGCCATCCCAGCGGTCAATTGGTATTGGGCGTTTTACGGTTCGATTGAACGCGGGGAAGGGGTTGTTGGCATGCTTTTCTTCTTCGGCTTCTTTCTTTTTTCCATTTTGTTATTTAAAGATAGCGACTGGCTTTGGTTTTTCAAAATCGGTTTGGTCGTGGCCGTCATCTTATTTGTTGACGCGATGAAGCAGTATTTAAATGGCGTGAATCGTCCCGCATCCTACGCCGGCCATCCAATTTATCTGGGCGTCTATTTTCTTTTTGTCCTCTTCTCGTCGTGGATTATTTATTTTAGCAAGAGCAGCAGCCAAAACCTCTTCTGGCGTATTTTTTCGGTTTTAATTGTTCCGTTTTGTCTGGTTGGGATTTTGATTGCCGAGGCCAGAGGCGCGATGGTTGGCATCGCGGTGGGTTCTATCGCAACCACAATTTATCTCGCTGTCTATGGGAAAAATACGAAATGGAAAATCTTCACGCTGCGCCAGATTGCCTGTTCTTTACTGGTGACCCTTGTTTTGTCGGGCAGTCTATTTATTGCAACGCGAGAAAACCCTTTTTGGCAGAAGATTCCCGGGATTGATCGTCTCGCAAGAGTTTCATCGAAAGACGCGACAACCGTTTCTCGATTATTAACGGCAAAGGTTGCGATCCGATCCGTTGATCCCAGAGAGGGAAACCTCAAAAAGTTTTTTCTGGGCTGGGGACCGGAAAATTTCTTGGTGGCGTGGAACAAATATTTTGATCCGGAAATTTTCCAGTATGATTCCGCATCGCTTGATCGCGCGCATAATAAACTTTTAGATGTTATGGTCATGAATGGCGTCTTTGGTCTTTTATCTTATCTGGCCGTTTGGATTTGTGCCTTCAAGTTGACGTTCACGAAAGGGATGGGAATTGCCTGTCCATCGGCATTGCTCTTTTTTGGCGTCTCTTATTTTGTTCAGAATTTATTTGTTTTTGACAGTGTGGTGACTTACATTCCGTTTTTTGCCTATCTCTCATTTTTGATTTTTATTTCCTCAAAGGGCTATACTAAATGGGAGTAAGGGGCACTTCTAAAAACCGTTATGAGCCCTAAAGGATTTGAATCTTCCAGTACACTTGTACCAGTCATCGGAATCCATAAATGAAAAAACGAAAAGCCGTTTCACTGATGTCGGGGGGGTTGGATAGCACGCTTGCCACCCGCATCATTCTTGATCAAGGGATTGACGTTCATGGCCTTTATTTAAGCAGCCCGTTTGGCTGCCACGAAGAGGTTGGCGCGGTTGCCGAATCATTAGGCATCACGCTTCAGGTGGTTGAAAAAGGAACGGACTATCTCGACTTGATTCGAAATCCCAAATACGGGTACGGGAAGAACATGAACCCCTGTATTGACTGCCGAATCTATATGTTTCAACTGGCGGATCAAGTCATGGAGGAAGTGGGTGCCGATTTTATTATCACAGGAGAGGTTTTGGGGCAGCGCCCGATGTCCCAGCGCAAAAATGCGTTTCAAATTATTGACCGCGATAGCGAGATGGAAGACCTTATTTTGCGTCCACTTTCAGCGAAGAATTTGCCGCCGACGTTGCCGGAGCGCGAAGGGTGGATCAATCGTGAAAAACTGTTGGCGATTGCCGGTCGCGGACGGACGGAGCAATTGGCGATGGCGGATGCATTGCATCTTCAACATTATTCCGCGCCGGCGGGAGGCTGTCTTCTCACCGATGAAAATTTTTCCGAAAAGCTTGCCGCATTCTTTAAGATTCGTCCGGAGGGCGGAATGGTTGAAGCAAAACTTTTACGATATGGCCGCTATTTTAATCTCGACGAAAAAACATTTGCGCTATTAGGCCGCGATAAGAAAGAAAATGAGGCATTGGAAAATCTTTCACGTGAGGAAGTCGGAAAGGGTTTGATGGCCTTTTTTCAACCCGACTTTTCAGGCCCCGCTGCGATCTTATCTGGCAATTTAACCCCCGCCCTTTTTGATGCGGTGGGCCAATTGATCTTACGCTATTCTAAACCCACAGAGAGCATGCGCGAAATGAGTGTTTCTGTGGGAGATCAAAAAACAACATTATCGCTTTGTCTAATTCCGGAAAACGATAAACTAGCACTTCCCGTCTTACCCTCATGATATTTGAACAATTTCCGGTTGGACCCTTTCAATGTAATTGCATGATCCTTGGATGCGAGGATGCCCAAGCGGCGATTGTGATTGATCCGGGAGAAGAGGCCAGTCGCATTCTGCATCGCCTATCAAATCTTCGACTCAAAACGCTTTATCTGTTTCATACCCATGCCCATATTGATCATATTGGGGCAACCGATGCCGTGCGCGCGCAAACCGGTGCGGAGTCGGCCTTACACGAAGACGATTTATTTCTTGCTCAAAACCTATCGCTTCAAGCGTCGCTTTTTGATTTGCCCACACCGCCGGTTCCTGTCATTGATGTTTTCTTAAAACAAGGGGATATTTTTTCATTTGGAAAAGGCCACGTAAACGTCATTCATACGCCTGGGCATACGCCCGGGAGCGTCTCGTTTTATATTCCAACCATTGGGCTTTTCACGGGGGATACCCTTTTTCGGGGTTCTATCGGAAGAACCGATCTTTGGCGCGGATCCTACCCGACATTGATTGATTCGATTCAATCAAAGCTCTTTTCTTTTCCAGACGAGACGATGGTCTATCCAGGGCATGGCCCCGCGACAACCATTGGGGAGGAGAAGCAGGGAAATCCATTTGTGGGGATGGCAATGAGGATGCCATGAGGAACAAGATAAATGCAGACGGGCTTCATTACCGATCCGATCTATCTGGCGCATAATCCGGGTATGGGACATCCAGAGGGCCCCGGAAGACTATCGGCAATTTTGGATCATCTTGAACGAACCGAGATTGGGTCTTTATTGGAATGGGTTGCCCCAAGCGTTCATCCTGAAATTGAGAAGTGGATTACAACGATCCATACGCCAGCTTATTATCAATCGCTTTTGAAGAAAATTCCGAGCGTGGGATTTTCGTCGCTTGATCCGGATACAGTTATTTCTTCCGGCTCGTTGGATGCCGCGCGGATGGCGGTCTCCGGCGTTTTGACGGCGATTGATGCGGTCATGGCAGGCCGATTAAAAAATGGATTTTGCGCGGTTCGTCCGCCGGGGCATCATGCGGAGTCCAATCGTGCCATGGGATTTTGTATTTTTAATAATGTCGCGATTGGCGCCCGCTATTTGCAGTTACATCATCAGTGTAAACGTATTTTTATTTTGGACTGGGACGTGCATCATGGCAACGGCACGCAAAACAGTTTTTATGCGGATCCTTCCGTTTTTTATTTTAGCGCGCATCAATATCCTTTTTATCCGGGGAGCGGAGCGGCAAACGAGCGCGGGATAGACGCTGGCGAGGGCTTTACAGTAAACTGCCCGCTGCCGGCTGGGGCAGGAGATTACGAGATGCTGCGGCTATTTAATAAAAATTTGTCGGCGGCGATTTCTGATTTTAAGCCGGATTTTATTCTGATTTCCGCAGGCTTTGATGCGCATCGGAATGATCCGCTGGCGGCATTGGCGGTGACGAATGACGGCTTTTCTGAGATGACCGAAATCGTAAAAGGACTCGCTGATACCTACTGTCACGGACGCGTTGTTTCTTGTTTGGAGGGGGGGTACGACTTTTCGGCATTGGCAGGGGCCGTGGGAAGGCATCTGGAAGTGTTGGCGCGATAAAAATGAGACAGGCGTCTATTCGACATTTTTTATTAGGATCGGGAGCCGTTCTGCTATTTAGTGGATCGGTTCGCTTTTACCGTGTGATCCGAGCGCATATTGAAGATCCCCTTTTTGCCCCGCATCTTCTTTTGGTTTTGCTGTCGCTTTTGATCTCGTGGAAGATTTTCAAAATTGGAATGGAGAAAAACGAGAAAACATTAAAGGATGCGATTTCTCTGATTCGGTCCGGTTCCGTCTTAATGGTGATATGGGGGTATCGTCTTTTCTTGCTGTTAACGACAAAGGAAACAGAAGGTTTACGGATTGATACAGGACTTTCGGTTCTCTATGTTGTGCTGGGAACTGCCGTGATGGTGATTGGACTGATGATCAGCAGACCGATTCGCCGGCAACAATCTCATGAAGGGGCTTCCTAAATGGGGATGAAGTTCAAAGATTATTACGCCGTGCTGCATGTTCCCCGTTCGGCCACCGAAGGGGAGATTAAAAGCGCATATCGAAAATTAGCACGCAAGCATCATCCTGATCTTTTTGCAACGGGGAAGAAGGCGGCGGAAGAAAAATTTAAGGAAATTAACGAGGCATACGAAGTGCTTCGTGATCAAGAAAAACGCGGACAATATGACCATCTGGGGCCCAACTGGAAAGAGGGAATGCCTTTTCGTTCGACGGCCTCCGCGTCCCCTTCATGGCGTGAACCCCAAGAAAAGACCCATCAGAAGAAAGAAGATCACGAATGGTGGGAGGCCGAATCCAATAAGTCCAATAAGAAAGAGACGCATTCTGACGAGAAAGAGACCGATGTTTTTTCCGATTTTTTCGAATCGCTTTTTGGTGGAGAAAAGGAACGCGGGGCTAAGACCCAAACCGGCGGAAAGGGACGCGGGTTTACGCGAACCTATCCCAAGCCCGAACGGGGAAAAGATATTGAGTCTCAGATGGAGCTTACATTAGAGGAGGTCGCGCGCGGGACGAAGCGACGTATTTGGGTTGAGCGGCAGATCGCTTGCACGTCTTGTTCGGGACGCCGTTTTGTAGGGCAGCAGGCCTGTGTGCGATGTCGAGGGTTTGGTTCTTCTTCGGAGGAAAAAGAGTTGACCGTGACAATTCCCGCCGGTGTCAAAGAGGGGGATCGCATTCGGTTGGCCGGGCAGGGAGAGGCGGGCATCAGCGGCGGAGAGGCGGGGGATCGGTTTATCGAGGTGCGATTTCGGCCGCATTCGGAATTTAAGATCAAGGAAGATCATCTGGAAATTGAGATTGACGTGACGCCATGGGAGGCTGTGTTAGGGGCAGAGATGAAAGTCTCCACGCTTTTTGGCGATGTCATTTTGAAAGTGCCATCGGGCAGTCAAAATGGCCAGCAATTTCGATTGCGCGGCAAGGGGCTGCCGCTTCGTAAAGGGGATAAACAAGATCTCTATGTTAAAATCGCGGTGAATCTTCCGGCTTCGATTACGCCAGAGGAACGGCAGCATTATTTGGAATTAGCAAGGCTCGCAAAAAAGAAATAAGGGGGCTAGTGTGCCCGAGATTGACAGCTCCCGCTGGTCGCTGTGGAACGACTGATGTCATTGGGCATTCTAAATTATCTATGCAGAAAATGGTTATGTTCCCCATAGAGAGTCTAATAAAAAAGTGGCGGCGTTCACGGATGAAATATTATTTCATCTTTTCGCTCCTTCTTTTTTCGGCATTGGTGATTATGAATATTATTTTTATCCGTCGCTATTTCTAGTCTAAGGACGCAATATGGTTTGGGTGGGATTAACAGGCGGGATTGCAAGCGGGAAGTCTACCGTCTCCCAGATGTTCAAGGAGGCCGGGGCATTTATTGTAGATGCCGACAAAATTGTTCATGATCTATTGAGCCAGAGAGGCGCGGTTTTTCATCAGGTCTTGAATTTTTTTGGAACTGGGATTTTGGATGGGACTGGGCAGATTGACCGGAAAAAATTAGGCGCCATTGTTTTTAATGATCCGAAGAAACTTTCGGCCTTAAATAAAATGGTGCATCCGCATGTCTTTCTTGAGGCAGAACGGGAAGGAAACATAGTCGGGTTGGAGGATCCGCGCCGGGTGATTGTTTTTGATGCCCCTTTGTTGATTGAGACCCGTGCACATAAAAAGGTTGATTTAGTGGTTTTGGTTTATGTGGATCAGGCGACACAGATCAAACGGCTTTCTGAACGAGACGGTCTAACAGAAGAGGCGGCGAATGCCCGTATCGCGTTGCAGATGTCGTTAGAGGCAAAGCGGGCATACGCAAATGAGATTATTGATAATAGGAAATCGATTCCAGAGGTACAAGAAGCGGTCAATCGGATTTCGCAGATGCTATGGGCCGCCGGGTAACCACCTGCGCGGTGGGGCGGGTGTGACAGCTCCTCGCAGGGCACGTTGTCCCGTTGGTCGCCGTAAAACCAAGCCATACACACGGGGAGATTTTATGAAAAAAATATTATGGGTTGCCATTCTTTTCGTTCAATCACAATTGCTCTTTGCACAAGAGCCGGTGAAATCCACTTTGGAAGATCAAACGTCTGTTGCCATTACGGTCTATAATGGCAATCTGGGACTGGTCAAAGAGACGCGAAAAATTGCCATTCCAAAGGGGCAAGGGGAATTGCGATTTATGGATGTGGCCGCTTCGATCATGCCCGTTACTGTTAGTGTGCGGTCTACCACAGCGCCCAATCAATTCCGTGTGTTGGAGCAAAATTACGAATACGATTTGATGAGTCACGAGAAAGTGCTCGATAAATATGTCGGAAAGAAAATTAAAATCGTCAACTGGAACAATGAACAGGATCGGAAAGACAGCGTTGACGCAACGCTATTAAGCAATGAAGGGCAAATTTTTAAGATTAACGATGAAGTATATCTGGGCTACCCGGGCGTGAAAGTGGTGCCGGAAATCCCGAACAATCTGATCTCCAAGCCGACATTGGGCTGGGTCTATGACAATGAGGGGACTGCCGATCACGCGCTGGAGGTTTCGTATCTCACCAGCGGTCTTTCTTGGAATGCGGATTACGTGCTGTCTATAGATGCTAACGATCAATTATCCGATTTGTCCGGCTGGGTCACCATTAACAATCAATCCGGCGCGACATACAACAAGGCCAAACTCAAGGTGGTTGCCGGTGAGGTGAATCGCGCACCCGTACCTGCCGCCGCGCCGTTTGCATTAAGAAAGGGAGAAATGATGATGGCGGCTGCTTCTTCAGATTTTTCCGAACAGGCGTTTTTTGAGTACCACATCTACGATTTGCAACGTCCCACAACAATTAAGAATCACCAGACCAAGCAGATCAGTCTTCTTGGGGCCACGGGTGTTGGGCTGGTGAAAGAATTTCTGGTTAATTCGCAACAGTATTATTATTACCAACCGTTTGGAGGGCAGGCCCCCAAGCAGCCTGTGGAGGTGTTTATTACGTTTGTCAATTCAAAAGAGAATCGTTTGGGGATGCCGCTGCCGGCCGGTACGATACGGATGTACAAAAAGGACAAGGATGGCAGTCAGCAATTTATTGGGGAGGACAACATTTCGCATACGCCCAAGGACGAAAAAGTGCGTCTGAAAGCAGGAGAGGCGTTTGATTTGGTGGTAGAGCGAAAGCAGACCGATTTTCGGCAGGTGACCTCCAAGATAGTCGAAACCGAATGGGAAGTCTTGCTCAAGAATCATAAAGAGAATGAAGATGTGGTGATCAATCTTTTGGAGTCGGTCTCTGGAGATTGGGAGATTCTTTCGGAATCGCACAAACACAAGAAGGAAGATGCTATATCGCTCCGGTATAATATTCCCGTTGCCAAATCCAGTGAGGTCAAGGTGAAATACCGCGTCCGCGTTAAACACCCATAAACCACCTGCGCGGTGGGGTGCCACCTGCGCGGTGGGGTGCCACCTGCGCGGTGGGGCGAGTGTGACAGCTTCCGTTGGTCGCTGTAAAACCAATCCGTCCATTGCCCGATGTATAAACAAAATGTATACTCCCTGCCATGAAGATCACGATTCAAAAATGGGACAATAGCCTTGGGGCCAGGATTCCAATCCATCTCTGGATCCAGATGTACAGGCAGAATCAATAAAGGATAATTGTATGCCACGACTAACCGAACAGGAACAACAGGAGATTATCTGCTATATCGAAGCCGATAAGCCGTTGCCGGACAAATACCGGTTTCTCTTATTTGAGGACAAACGGGAGGTGGAACGGGTTTGGAACGGCAAGACCAGCGAGGGCTGCAATATCGTCCTACCCTTTCAGGTGATTGAGCAAGTGGACGAGCCGCGCGCGGAGAAGGCTAAAAAGCCGGTGTTTCAGGACCTGTTTGCTACGGATATCCGCGGTCGACAACTGAAGGGTTGGACCAATAAGCTCATCTGGGGTGAACTGCGGGTGAGAGACGTGGAGAAGTTCATGGGGAGGGCCAACTAATGGCGGACATCAATCTCACGCAAGCCGAGGCCGACGCTCTAATTGCGATGGAAAAGCATCGCGCCTACGAGGACAGGAGCGACTTCCCAATGGGCGGGCAATCGCTCGCGCTGTCACATAAAAGGTACTGGCGAAACCGGTGTATTGCTGAGACGCTTGAAAAAGCCGGACTGGTCGAACGCTCAGGCCAGGGAATGGATGATATTTTTGAATACACGATCAAGGAGGGCAAGGGGTTGCCGGACATCTCCAGGAGCGATGCGTTTTCCGTTTGTCTTCAAATCCCAGCTCAGGTCAAGGACAAAAAATTTATTCTGTTTCTCGAAAAAATTATTAATGAAAAGCAGGTTACGCTATCTTTTGATGAGATCTATGCATTGGAGAAGATCCGAGAAAATCAACCTGTGACAACGATAGAACACCGCGACAAATTTTTAGATATCGGTGTCGTTGAACAGGTGGGGAAAACAAGCGGAGCAAAATATATTCTTTCCCATGCCTATTATGCCCATGAAGGAAAGGTGGGCGTTCATACCAAACTCACCGGGCTTTCACGAGGGAAGTATAAAGAACTTATCATTGAACATTTAAGAAAAAATAAAGGGTATCGTCACGATTTACGACGTGCTTTTCAGGAACTGAATCTCCAGAACATTTCTAATCTTTTGCAGGAGCTTAGGCGTGACAAGAAGATAAGGTTTTCAGGGCCACGGAAAACCGGGGCCTGGTCACTTGTTAATTAGATATAAATTAGATTCAAGGGATGTCCGTAAACTAAAATGTACTTGAAAATGAAGTGATTAGCGTTGATGAATGTAAATGTAAACTAAATTTAAAGGTTATTTAAAAAGACTATGGCCCTGCATCCCAATTTTCCCGAATCACCCTACGCCATCCTTGCCCCGGCCATTCGCTGGTTTCCTGCGGATGAAGCCCTGCGGGAGTCCAGCGCTGAAAAGCTGATGCCACCGCTGACAACTTTATTGCCAACAAGGACGGAAAATTTTCCTGGCGGCCATTAGAGTTGATACATCCGGACATCTATGTCTCGTTAGTGAATGTAATCTGCGAGGAGGAAAACTGGAAAAGCATAAAAGCACGACTCAATAGATTTGAAGGTGGCGTAATTAATTGTTGTAGTGCTCCGGTGGTGTCGGTCGATCATCAGACTGATGTTGCAACCCAGATCAAAAGCTGGTGGCAGAAGGTCGAGCAAAAGTCTCTGACCTCTTCGCTGGAGTTCAGTCATCTTCTTCATACTGATGTGACTGACTGCTACGGTTCCCTGTATACGCATAGCATTTCCTGGGCGTTGCACGGTCTAGAGGAGGCGGAAGTGGTTCAACCAGAAGAAGTGGAATTGTTCAAGGAAAATGCATGGGCGTATTAAGCGGACGAATGATGCTGGAATGGAATTTTGGTCGAGCCGGGAATTTGCGGATTTACTGGCCGGTTTTCGAGAATATAAAGAGAAGAAAAGTTGAAGTGGTTAATAGATGAGATATAGGGGCACGGCCGTACAGGTGTTATAGATTTAAGGATAACTTCATTTGCATTTCACACTAACGCATAGATCAAGAACGACTTCGGCCCGGTTGGGACAAATACAAACTGCGCACGGATCGTTTGAAACGCCCGCATTTCTTCCGGTCGGAACCGCTGGCTCCGTAAAAGGAATGACGCCGGTGGAACTGAAATCGCTCAATGTTCCGGCAATACTTTGTAATGCCTACCATCTCTATTTGAGGCCCGGACACGATTTTATCGCAAAACAAAAAGGACTCCATTCGTTTATCGGCTGGGATCGCCCGATTGTCACCGATAGCGGCGGGTACCAAATTTTTAGCCAAAACCGGCTGACAAAAATTTCCGATGAGGGCGTCTTGTTCCGCTCTCATCTTGACGGATCGGAGCATTTTCTCTCACCGGAAAAGGTCATTGAAATTGAAGAGGCGATCGGCGCCGACATCATTATGCCGCTTGACGAATGCCTTGCCTATCCATCCGATTATGAAAAAACAGAGAAGGCACTTTCCCGAACGCTGCTTTGGGCGGCACGATGTAAAGCGGCACACAAGCGTCCGAATCAAACGCTATATGGCCTTGTTCAGGGCGGGTTTTATCCGGAGCTGCGTAAAAGGGCGGTGGAGGCGATTTTGAATATTGGCTTTCAGGGGATTGCGATTGGCGGCGTTTCGGTTGGCGAACCCCAAGAAGAAATGCTGAAGATTTTGGAATGCGTCTTGCCGCCGATACCCGATCATCTGCCCCGATATTTGATGGGTGTGGGACGTCCGGAAGATATCGTCGAGGCGGCACTTCGCGGAGTGGACTTTTTTGATTGTGTCCTGCCAACGCGTCATGCCCGTACCGGCTCTTTGTTTACGTCTGCCGGTGAGATTTCAATTAAGAACGCGCAATATAAAGAGGATGAGCGGCCGCTTGATCCGCTTTGCGCTTGCTACACGTGTAAGAATTTTTCGCGGGCTTATTTGCGACATCTTTTTATGGCAAAGGAAATTTTGGCTATTCGGTTGAATGCGGAGCACAATTTGTATTATTATGCCGCGCTAATGAAGCGATTGCGCGAGGCCATCGCGAATGACACGATTTTGGAATTTCGCCTCGCTTTTTATAAAGCGCGTACAGGAGATCAAATTGTTTGACTTATTTCCAACAGAGGCGTTGGCGCAAGCCCCCGGTGCCGGGCCGCCTCAAAGCGGCATGGGTATGCTCGTTTCGTTTATTCCATTTATCTTAATTTTTGTCTTGTTTTATTTTCTGCTGATTATGCCGAAACAAAAAAAGGAAAAGCAGAGAAAGCAGATGATTGACGCCTTAAAAAAGGGGGATCGGGTCATGACCTCCGGCGGGATATTGGGAAGAGTGGCGAACCTATCGGAAAAAGTGATTACCCTAGAGGTCGCTGAAGGAACACGCATTAAAATCCGTCGAGAGTATATTGAAGAGGAAGAGGCCATCGTGACTGATATGGAAGGGGACGATAAGTAATGAAGTCTATTACGGGACGCATCGGCCTGATTCTTTTTTTTATTGCCATCTCTGTCTTCTATCTTCTTAAACCTATGACGCTTGGATTGGATCTGCAAGGTGGCATGCATCTGGTCTTAGAGGTGGATGGCGAAAAAGTAATCGAGAATACAGTCGAGCGCGCATTCGCTGCGATTAAAGAGGCGATTGAAAAAGAGAAGGTCGCCGTCACCTCTGCCGTCCGAAATGGCAACACGATTTCTATCGTGGCACCGGTTGCGAGCGATGCCGCGCTTACCAAAATTTTAGATCAATATCCCCATTTTAAGATTGCCAAGACGGGGGAGAAGCGGGAGATGTCTCTGAAGCCGTCCGAGCAAAAGCAATTGTTGGAGTCGGCGACGTCTCAGTCGCTGGAGACCATCCGAAACAGAATTGATCAGTTTGGCGTTGCAGAACCGCTCATTCAGAAACAAGGGGATAATCAGATTGTCATTCAACTTCCCGGAGTCAAAGATCCGAAAAGGGCAATTGAGTTGATCGGGAAGACGGCCCTGTTGGAGTTTAAGGTTGTAGATCAAGAGAATCCGTTAACCCGGTTGTTTCCAGAGAGCATTGAAGAGGGGGAAGAAGAAAAAACGCTCCAGGATTTTTCCGATAAAATTCCGGCTGATCGTCAGATGTTGTTTGAGCGGCGGGTAGATAAGGAGACGGGGGAGGTGACCAAGCGTCCGTATTTGGTTTTCAAACAGGCGGCATTAAATGGAGATCTCTTATCGGATGCCCGTGTGACGATTGGCGATTTTAATGAACCAGCGGTCTCGATTACGTTTGATCCGCTTGGCGCAAAATTGTTTGAAAAGGTGACGGGAGAGAATGTCGAAAAACAGCTTGCGATTGTATTAGATGACACGGTTTATTCTGCCCCGAATATTAATGAGAAGATCAGTGGCGGACGCGCGCAAATTTCTGGTTCGTTTACCACGGAGGAGGCAGGGGATCTTTCAATTGCACTTCGCGCAGGTTCGCTTCCCGCCCCGGTCAACATTATTCAGAATGTGACCGTTGGTCCTTCGCTGGGGCAAGACTCGATCGAGAAGGGAATCAAAACCTCCATCATTAGCGCACTGCTCGTGGTCGTTTATATGCTTTTTTATTATCGTCTTTGCGGTCTATTAGCGAACTGTATGTTGGTTTTAAATCTTCTTTTTTTAATGGGCGCATTGGCTGCCTTGCAAGCGACGTTGACCTTGCCGGGGATTGCCGCGATTGTTTTAACGGTCGGGATGGCGGTTGATACGAATGTTTTGATTTATGAGCGGATACGCGATGAGATTGAGAATGGCCGGCCGGTGCGGCTTGCGGTGGATGCCGGGTATGAAAAGGCATTTTCCTCGATCTTTGATTCTCATATCACGACGTTGATTACTGCGGTCACGCTTTTTCTATTTGGCACCGGGCCGATCAAGGGCTTTGCGGTTTCTCTCTCATTGGGTGTGATCATTAACCTGTTTACTTCTTTGGTTGGAACCAAGGTTATTTTTGATATGATCAATCGGCAATGGCGGATCGAGCGTTTGAGCATTTAGGACATCACATGATTCAACTCTTTCATAAAACGCATTTTAATTTCATCGGAAAGCGGTTTGCCTTTTTTATTGTTTCTGGGATTGCCGTTTTGATTGGCCTCATTGCCATTATTCAAATTACGCGAGGCGCAGCCAATCTTGGGGTGGACTTTGCCGGGGGAACGTCTCTTTCGTTGAAGTTTCAAAAACCGATTGACACCCAAACTGCCCGAAAAATATTATCGGACGGCGGATTGAGTGACGTTGAACTTCAATCGGTCATTGCGGAGCAAAAGTTATTGGTTCGGATTAAGAAAGAAGGGGGAGGCAAAACCGATTCTAAAGTTTCGGCACTTTTCTCAAAGGCCTTACCGGATAATTCTTTTATTGTGGAAAGTAGTACAGAGATTGGTCCAAAAATTGGGCAGAAGCTGCGGGCGGATGCGGCGTGGGCCATTATCCTCTCGATGCTGGGCATTGTGCTTTACATCGCGTATCGTTTTGAGTTTCGGTTTGGCCTGGCGGCTGCGGCTGCGACTTTTCACGATGTTTTTGTCGTGCTGGGTCTTTTTTATCTCTTGAATAGAGAAATATCGCTGCTGTTTGTTACGGCGCTTTTGACGATTGCCGGGTATTCCCTTTCTGATACGGTCGTTGTCTTTGATCGAATCCGTGAAAATTTAAAAACAAAGAAACGGGAATTCTTCCCGGATGTGATCAATCGCTCCATTAACGAGGTGTTATCGCGTACGTTTAATACCAGTTTTACGACGCTTTTGGCCGTCGGCACGCTTTATCTTTTTGGCGGCGAAGTGATCCACGATTTTGCCCTTGCAATGATTTTTGGGGTGATTGTGGGAACCTACTCATCGTGGTACATTGCCAGCCCACTCTTAATTTTGTTTCAACGTCAGGACCCTGTAAAAAAAGCATAGAGGCTTTGTTGTGCCTATCCCTTCTGTCCCTCTTTCTGGAAACTTGAAAGCCGTTTCCATTTCCGCGGTTCTTCACTTATTAAAAACTTCTACTAAAACCGGTATCTTAACCGTACGTCAGAATTCATTTACAAAGACCGTTCATTTTCAAAACGGTGCCATTTTATTTTCGGCATCCAATCATCCAAACGATTCGTTAGTGGAAATGTTGCTGAAGTCCGGCCAAATTAACTTTCAAGAGTATGAACAGGCAAAATCTTTGTTAAAGTCGAGCGGCAAGATGGAAGGAGCCGTTTTAATGGAACAAGGGTTTATCAAGCCAAAGACTTTTTTTGATGCGTTGACTGTGCAAATGAAAGAGATTGTCGTAAGTCTATTTTTATGGGAGGATGCGGCTTATTCCTTTCGGGAATCGGGCATTCCATTGGAAGGGGCCATTGGAATTTCAATAGATCCGGATCAGATCATTCATGATGGATGGTTTCGCATTTCTGATTTAACACGGCTCAACCAATTCTTGCCGCCGCTTTCGTCCGTCTTAAAAAAAAATGCGGGTCAAACGATTTCATCATTGGGGGGAGGTGCCCAATTGGATGAGGTCTGGAATCTCATCAATGATGAACAAACCATTCGAGACCTCTTGGTAGGGTTTGCAACACAAACGGTGCCGATGCTCCAAGCTCTGAATATTTTGATTGGTACCGAGCGGGTGATCGCGGCCATTCCCCGGGCAAAAACAGAACCGGTTGATACGAAAGAGGGGGAAAAAGCGGAGATGAAGGAGGAAGATCCTTGGAATCATGAGCCGATTGAAATTCAAATTAAAAAAATTCTGGAAATTCATGAAAGCCTTCCACTTCAGAATTACTACGAAATTTTGAATGTGCCGCCGCGTGCCGAAAAGAAAGAGATTAAGCAGGCATATTTCAAGTTGGCGAAGCGGTATCATCCAGACCGATACTTAAGCCAAGGCGTTTCCGACGAAGCAAAAAAAATTGGCGCTGTCTTTTCTCAACTCACGCATGCCTATGATACGTTGTCTCATGACCCGCTAAGAAAGGAATATGATAAAACATTGGAAAGCGCGTCCCTTAAAGCCACCGTGAAAGCAAGCCCGCTGCAGGAGGCGCTTTCTCGTGCGGAAGCGGCCCTTTTCCAAAATGATCTAAAAAATGGGCTCTATTTTTTAGAAGAAGTCATTCGCATCATGCCGGAGTCAATTGAAAAGAGTGCTGTTTATTTTCGATATGGACAAGTGCTTGCGATGGTTCCAGGAAAGCTAAAAGAGGCTGTCGAGGCGTTGCAAAAAAGTGCCGGTTTGGATTTCTCTAAAGGGGCACCTCATTTTGCATTGGGAAAGATTTATATGAAGACCGAATTAATACAGAAGGCCGAAGCTGCTTTCCATGACGTAATTAAAAGGGACCCCGAGAATAAGGCAGCACGAGAGGCGCTGGCAACGATCAATCTAAAAAAAGAGAAATCAACCTGATCTTCTGCTTGTGGATTCAATCCGATCATTTTCCCTTAGATTGGAGGCGCCACGAATGACCACTTCTTGTCCCTCCTGCAAGCCTTCAATGATCTCGACCGAATTTTTCCGTGTGATCCCAATCCGAACAGATTGTATCCTTACTTTTGAATTTTCAACAATAAAGACCGATCCTTGTTGATCTTTATCCAGAGGAAATTTTCCATTGGGAGTCTGAATCAGACTCATCACTGGAATGGTCAATCCTTTTCGGTGGCTTTTAATCCATACGTAGGCCGGGAGCCCGGTTTTCATTTTCCATGCGGATAAGAGTCGGATCGAGACATTCATCTTTTGTGCGGTTAGTCCATTTTCTAGGAGTTGCTCCCTCCCCATTTCGATTTTTTCCACCTCTCCGCTCAAAGTGGTATTCGGATAAGCATCTAAAAGAATGTCTGCTTCTTGTCCAGTCATAATATGATCGGACTTCTCCTCTGTTACGGAAACGACAATGTTCATGGATTCGGTTGAGCCTAAACGAAAAAGGGCTTCCCCCGGCTGAACGATTTGGCCAATGGTGACATTTTGTTCCATGATGATCCCTGGCGCATTGGCGATAACAACAGTCCGATCCAGATTTAATTGAGCAACGCTTACCGCCTGTTCCATTTCCGAAGCATAAAGGCGTGTCATATCGAGTTGGTGTCTCGCCTTCTCAAGCTCCGTGTCGGAAAGTAATCTTCTGGAAAAAAGTTCATTCATTCGTTTTTCAAAGAGTTCGTCTTTTTCAAGTGCCTCTGTGGCTTTCGTAAGTTTTGCCTTAGCCGATTGAAGCGCAGTCTTATAAGGCATTGCGTCTAACTGTCCCAAGATATCCCCTTTTTTTATCGAGGCACCCACACCCACATGAAGCAGCAAAACTTTTCCAGAAAGCATCGCCTTAATTTCTATTGCTGCGGCGGGCGTTGTGATGCCATTGGCACCAATGACCTCAGTGAGTTCAACGCCTTTGACCGTCACGGTTTCGACCGGGGTTCCTAGGCTAAAAAGGCGAACAGCGGCCGGTCCTGCCGGGCTCTTTTTTATATAAAGATAAAGACTAAAGACCCCAGCGCCAAATGCAATTCCTATCAGCAGGAAAGCAAGGCCTTTTTTCCAGTCGGTCTTTTTTTCTTCTGATGGAAGAAACTCTTTTTCAAGTTCTTTTAATAAATTGGTATAGATTGTCATCTTAATTTTATCTTTGGATCAGAGCGGATGGAGAAAGTCTACCCCTTTGTATTGGGGTATAGCAAGGTGGCCTAACAGGCGGCAGCGAAAGCCGATTCCAGAGCAGAAGAGAAATCTTCCTGCCCTGATGAGACACAGATGATTCGGGAGCATTTTTTATTATTTTTTAACGCCTCGGTGAGCCGCGTGTGCAGTTGATGTCCAGATTGAGAGGCTTCAATGCGGCCTCGAATTTCCATTCCCAACAGCGCAAGATCGCCAATCAAATCTAATATTTTGTGGCGGACAAATTCGTCTTCAAATCGAAGTGCTTCCTGATTTAAGATTTTATCTTCACCCACGACAATCGCATTTTCCAACGACCCCCCCTGCGCGTACCCGCTTTCCTGAAGCCGCTTGATTTCCGATAAGAATCCAAATGTGCGGGCAGGCGCGATTTCTTCAATGAATGCTTGCCGACTATGACGGTAATCATACGACTGGATTCCAATCAGCGGATGTTTGTAGACAATTGTATAATCTATCTCAAACGATTCCGAAGGTGATATCCGAATAAATTTTTCTCCATCCACGAGAGTGAATGGCTCAATAATTTCCATCACCTGCTTTTCTTTGCTCTGTGGGCGCTCGCCCGCTTCGAGAAGAAGGGCAACAAAAGGGGCAGCACTTCCATCGGCAATCGGAAGTTCTTCACCATCCACCTCAATCAACAGATTATCAATAGAGAGCGCGGAAACGGCAGAAAGAAGGTGCTCAATCGTTTGAACACGAACATCATCTCTGCCAATGGTTGTCGAATAAGAAGTGGAGATCACCTCTGCAGCACGAACAATGACCATCTCGGAGGCAATATCCGTGCGGACAAACACAATGCCGGTTCCCTGCGGTGCGGGAAGAAGCCGAATGGACGCTGGTTTCCCAGAGTGAAGCCCAATTCCAGAGAAAACGACCTCCCGCTCAATTGTCTTTTCGTATGCGTTCATCAACATTTCTAAAATATATAAGCAATAATAATGCCATCTGTTTTAAATAACTTTTTGTTGTGATATTAACAAGATATAGTTTTATCTCGTTATGGGAACACGAATAATATCATAAAAAATGGGACGATTTGTTGTATTTATGTCGCATTCACAACCCCCTAGCAAGGGGGGAGGGGGGTGTTGTAAAGATGTTCCATCCATATTGGACTTTGACGTAGCCTTGAAAACCCTTGCAATTAAATTGACAAATTCTCTTCTGTAATGCTAAACCTGTGCGTTTTATCATTGATAATCATTATGCCCATTTTCGGAAGGTGGACAGCCGTATGAGTGCCATTACCAATCTACATGCGCGGGAGATTTTAGACTCGCGCGGAAACCCAACAGTCGAAGTTGAGATACGCTTGGCCTCTGGCGCATTGGGTCGCGCCGCTGTTCCTTCGGGGGCGTCTACCGGAGAACGAGAAGCCATTGAACTGCGAGACAACGATCCGAAGCGCTATCTTGGAAAAGGCGTCTTATCGGCCGTTCGAAATGTGAATGAAAAGATTCGCCCGAAAATCATGGGTCTGAAAGCTGAAGATCAAGTCGCGCTGGACGAAACGCTCATTGATCTGGATGGCACCCCTTACAAAAGTAAGCTGGGCGCAAACGCCATTTTGGGGGTTTCATTGGCCAATGCAAAGGCCGCGGCAATTGAGGCGAATCTGCCGCTTTATCGTTATCTGGGTGGGGCGGATGCCTGTACGCTTCCGGTACCCATGATGAATATTATCAATGGCGGAATGCATGCCGATAACGGCCTTGCCTTCCAAGAATTGATGATTATTCCGGCAGGCGCACCTTCTTTTTCCGAGTCGCTTCGCATGGGAACGGAAATTTTTCATGCCCTAAAAAAGGTGCTGCAAAAGGCGGGCTATACAACCGCAGTGGGCGATGAAGGTGGATTTGCACCGGCCGTTCGATCGCACCAAGAGGCATTGGAGATGATTATCCATGCGATTTCCTCTGCTGGCTATGCCCCACGCAAAGAGGTGCTTTTAGCCATTGACGCGGCCTCCTCTTCATTTTGTAAAGATGGGAAATATCACATCGCGTCGGAACAAAAAATATTTACATCGAACGAAATGATTGATTATTATGATCGTTTAATCAACGCATTTCCCATTGTCTCGATAGAAGACGGTCTTTCTGAAAATGACTTTTCAGGCTGGCAGGAGATGACAAAACGGTTGGGAAGCAAGGTGCAGCTGGTGGGAGACGATCTTTTTGTGACCAGAGAATCCGAGCTTAAAAAAGGAATTGCCGAAAAAATGGGCAACGCAATTTTAATTAAGCTCAATCAAATTGGGACGCTGACCGAAACACAAAGAACGATTGCGTGTGCGAAGACGGCGCAATTTAAAACGATTGTCTCGCATCGGTCGGGGGAGACTGAGGATACAACGCTCGCCGATCTTGCGGTTGGCTCGGAATCGGGGCAGATTAAAACCGGTTCTTTGTCTCGAACCGATCGGGTTTGCAAATATAATCAACTGTTAAGAATCGAGGAAGCATTAGGGGATGCTGCCCGCTTTCCGGGTCTTTGTTTGTATGGCATTTCTGAATAAAAGTCTAAAAGAAATTGCGCATCGCCGGAAGAAGAATATCAGACTGATTGTCGCCGGAATGTTTTTTGTGGCGGTGTCTTTGATGGTCTCTTTTTTCTTTGGAGAAATGGGGTTTTTTCATTTCTCGACGATGCGAAATGCGTTGAAACAATCGGAGCGAGAGATTGAGGCGTTGGAGGCCGGGAACAATCGGCTCCTTCTTGAAATCGAAGGATTACGAACGGACCCTTTTTATGTTGAGACGATCGCGCGTGAGCGATTGGGTCTCGTCAAAAAAGGAGAGATTGTCTACGAATTTTACCCCCATTAGAGAAATTGCGTGGCCTACAAATCTGGATTTATCTCGATCATCGGCCGACCCAACGTCGGCAAATCCACTTTCTTAAATTGCATTTTAGGGCAGAAAATTTCGATTGTCTCGGATAAGCCCCAAACCACTCGCAATAAAATTTTAGGCGTCAAACATCTCCCGGAAGGTCAGATCATTTTTTTTGATACCCCTGGAATTCATAATACCAGGAAGGAAAAGACGATGTTAAACCGCCGAATGGTTAAGACGGCGACCGCGACACTATCCGAGGTTGATATCATTCTTCTTTTAATTGAGCCAAAAATGGAGTCGGAGGATTATCTTCTTTTTGAGTACTTAAGGACAATTTCTATCCCTAAAATATTAGTACTTAATAAAATGGATCTGATTGGGAAGGGGAAGTTGATTGCGCTGCTTGCGAACATGGAGGCGAGCACGCCGGCAATGTCCGCCTGTCATTTTTCTGAAATCATTCCGATTTCCGCGAAGACTGGAGAAAACACAGAAAGACTGACCGATCTTCTTTTTTCTTATCTTCCAGAAGGCGCGGCCTATTTTCCAGAGGATCAAGTGACCGATCAGCCCATTCGGTTTTTGGCTGCTGAAATTATTCGAGAAAAAGTGATTGAGCAAACAAAAGAGGAAATTCCTTATGTGGTTTCGGTGGAGATTGAAAAATTTCATGAAGATGATAAAAAGGGGTTGATTTCAATTGGCGTGGTGATTTACGTCGAAAAAGATTCGCAAAAGGGGATCTTAATTGGACACAAGGGGGAGCGATTAAAAGAGATTGGCCGTGCCGCGCGTTTAGAGTTAGAGGGATTGTTATCCGCAAAGGTTTTTTTAGAGGTTTGGGTGAAAGTCAAAAAAGAGTGGCGCAAGAACGATCTCTTTCTCAATGAAATGGGGTATTAGCAATAAATATCACATTTTGAAAACATTTCTTTTTATGATATAGTCCGAGAAAATCATGGAACGATCAGTCTTTCTTGCCATTTTAGATCATGCGATCAAACAGAAATGTTCTGATCTTCACCTGAAGGTGGGGTATCCCCCTTTTTTCAGAATCAACGGCTTCTTGGTTGAGGCCTCTAAATCCTGTCTCTCCATCGGAGACACCCTTGCCATTGCCAATTACCTTCTTGAAGAGCGCGGACTTTCTTTGGTTCAAAAAACAAACACGCTTTATGTGAATAATCTTTCTTCTGGAAAGGTTGATCTTTTTTCTGATATTGATACCTCTTACGAATTGCCAAATAAAACGCGTTTCCGAACAAATATTTATAAAAATCGCGGCGCGGTCGGGGTGGCGATGCGCGTCATTCCAAATGAGATTAAAGGATTTTCCGATTTAAATCTTCCCGAAACGATTGAGAAGATCGCAGGGTTACGCCGGGGGATGATTTTGATTTCCGGGCCGACGGGCATGGGAAAATCAACGACAATGGCGGCTTTGCTTGATCACATTAATAAAACACGGACGGATCATATTCTCACCATTGAAGACCCCATTGAGTTTGTTTTAGAACACAAGCAATCTGTGATCACCCAACGGGAGATTCCAACGGACGCGCAGTCATTTACCGAAGCCATTCGCGGTGCCATGCGTCAGAACCCGGATATCCTGATGATTGGAGAAATGCGAAACGCCGATACGGCAGAAATTGCCCTCAAGGCCTCGGAGACGGGACATCTGGTGATCTCGTCTTTACATACTTCGTCTGCGGTTCAGACGCTCAGCCGGTTTGTTTCTTTCTTTGACCCGGCTCAACAGCCCATCATGCGGCTTCGTCTGGCTGATAATTTGATGGCGGTGATTTCATTGCGGCTTCTACCCCGATTGGATAAATCGGGATTGATCCCCGCGGTTGAGATTTTAAGGGCAACACGTACGATTCAGGAATGCATGAAATCGCCGGAAAGAACACCCGAAATTTTAGGCCACATGGCGCGCGGACGTGAGTTTGGCATGCAAACATTTGATCAGCACTTAATCGAGATGATTCAATCGAAGAAAATATCGCAAGATGTTGGGCTGGCCGCAGCGACCTCTCCTTCCGACATGGAACGAGAACTTCAGTTTGGCTGATAGGCTGGCCCCTTCTCCCTATCGCGTCTCAATATTCAGTAGTTTCATCTTCCGATATAAATGGGTACGCTCAATCTGGAGATCGGCCGCCGTCTCAATTAAATTCCAATTGTGTAGATTCAGCTTCTTTAAGATTAACTCCTTCTCAAATTGGCTGCGAGCCGACTTGAGAGAATCAGTCATCTCGGAGGCCACAGGCTCATTGCCAATAAAAGAGGGAATATCTTTTGGAAGAATGATATTTTCCGGAACTAAAATCATCAGCCGTTCCAAAATATTTTGAAGCTCACGGACATTGCCCGGCCATGCATATCGTTTGAGCAAGGCAAGCGCTTCTGGTGAAAGCTGCTTTTGCTTAATTCCTTGCTCCTTTCCAATCGCTTGAATAAAGTGCGTGGCTAAAAGCGCGATATCCTCCGATCGCTCCCGAAGCGGCGGAACCGACAATGGAACCACATTCAGCCGATAATAAAGGTCTTCTCGAAAAGTTCCCTTTTTAATTTCTTCCTCTAGGTTTTTATTGGACGCGGCAATGACTCGAACGTCCACCTTTACCAGGGCGGTTCCCCCAACGCGATTAAAGGATGACTCCTGCAACGCGCGCAAGACCTTAGATTGCGTTGAGAGTGCCATATCGCCGATTTCATCTAGGAAAAGGGTTCCACCATCGGCGCATTCAAATTGCCCGCACTTTTGTTGAAGCGCGCCGGTGAATGCGCCCTTCTCATAGCCAAACAATTCGCTCTCAATAAGATGTTCCGGGATGGCGGCACAATTGATATCAATAAATGGCGCGTTCCTTCTTGTGCTCAGCGCATGAATCGCGCGTGCAACCAATTCCTTTCCTGTTCCATTTTCTCCAGAGATTAAAATCCGACTTTGTGTTGGGCTGGCGCGGCAAATCTGCGCGCTCAATTTCTGCATGAGCGGACTTTCTCCAATCATCTCGTGTTTTTTTGAAATGAATTGTCGAAGGTCTCTATTCTCTTCTGAAAGGCGTCGTTCATTAAAGGCGTGTCGAATAATCAGCAGCACCTTTTCTAGCGAAAGTGGTTTTTCTATAAAATCGTATGCTCCCCGCTTGATCGCGCTCACCGCCGTCTCAATCGAACCATGCCCCGACATAATAATAACCGGCAAATCCGAATAAATATTTTTTATTTTAACGAGCGTATCAATTCCATCGGCATCCGGCATCCAGACATCAAGCAGCACCAACATGGGAGAAGTTTCTGAAAGAGATAAAAGGGCATCGTGGGCGTTAGAGGCAACCGATACGCTATACCCCTCGTCTTTTAAGACTTCCGAAAGGGTGGATAAAATGGAGGGTTCATCGTCTATGACGAGAATGGTTTTTTGCATGATGGTTAATAGAAGACTGGATACCGGCCTTCGTCGGGATGACCAATAAAAATGGACTTATAAAACACGGCAGATGTAAAACGAATTTCATATCCGTCCGACATTTTCACACCCCCCTAGCCCCCTTTATTAAGGGGGAATCCCGATCTGTATTCCCCCCTAGCAAAGGGGGAGAGGGGGGTGTTGTAAAGATGTTCCATCCATTCGGACTTTGACGTAGCCGTCTGACTATAAGCAGACCGGTTTTACAGAGAGAATATGGGGAATCGCGCGAATTTCTTTAATCACCGATTCGGAAGCCGCGATATCTGTTCCCACAACAGAAACGGCCAGACCTCCCGTTTTTTCTCTTCCCAACTGCATACGAGAAATATTAATTTGATTCTTGGCCAAAAGATGCCCCAAGTCACCAATAACCCCCTGCTTATCGTTATTATGAATATAGAGCATGTTCCCTTCTGGAATAATCTCTAAGGCCATCCCGTCTATCTCAACAAACCGTGGTTCGGTCTTATGGAAGACCGCGCCTGAAACAACCTTTTGCCCAGACGCTGTCTTTACTTTCATCGTTAACAAAGAAGAGAAATTTCCCGCATCGGCCGTTTTGACTTCATTCACTAAAATGCCCCGCTCCTTTGCAATAGCGGGGGCATTCACGTAATTGACCGTCTCCTCTAACATGGGGGCCAAAAGACCCTTCAACGCTGCCACATTCATGGGTGCCGAGGTCATTTCAGCCGCTTCGCCATGATACTCAATGTGAATCGTTTCAATTCCGCCTTCAATGGTCTGACCGATAAATGATCCGATCTTTTCTGCCAAAAGAACATACGGCGCGACCTTATCCTTCAGATCAAGCGATATCGAAGGCAGATTCACCGCGTAACGAACAATCCCATGAACGAGATAATCCACGACCTGATCCGCAATCGCCAATGCAACATTATCCTGTGCTTCTAACGTGGATGCGCCCAAATGCGGCGTACAAATAAAATTGTCCATTTTCAAAAGGGGATGATTTGGATCCACCGGTTCTTTCTCAAAAACATCGGAAGCGCAAGCAGCGACTTTTCCTGAAGTCAAAGCAGGAAGGAGCGCGGCTTCATCAATGATTCCTCCGCGCGCACAATTGACCAGCCGGACGCCATTCTTCATCTTCTCAATGGCCTCGGCATTGATCAGATGTTTTGTCTCCGCGGTCATCGGCGTATGAACGGTAATGATATCGGCGCGGGCATAAAGCGTTGCCAGATCCACCATCTCAACCCCGATCTTTTGGGCATTTTCCGTCGAAAGGAAAGCGTCATGTCCAATGACGATCATGCCAGCCCCTTGCGCGAGACGGGCAACCCAACTCCCAATCTGACCCAGTCCAATAATCCCAATCGTCTTATTAAAAAGCTCGACCCCCATAAACTTATTCTTTTCCCATTTTCCGGATTTCACGGAGGCATTGGCTTGCGGGGTCTGGCGCGCCATGGAGAAGATCAACGCAAAGGTGTGCTCTGCTGTTGTAATCGTGTTGCCGCCGGGGGTATTCATCACAACAATGCCACGCTTGGTGGCCGCCGGAAGATCCACATTATCGAGTCCCGATCCGGCTCGGCCAATCACCTTTAGATTCTTTGCGGCCGCAATGACTTCTTTGGTGACCTTCGTGCCGCTTCGGATGACCAGCCCATCATATTGCCCAATTTCTTCGATCAGTTGTGCCGGTGTCAATTTTGTATTGACATCAACCTGCAGTCCCCCTTTTTTTAAGATGACAATGCCCTGCTCGGAAAGCGAATCACTGACTAATACTTTCATATTTATCCCCCACCTAACCTCCCCCACAAGGGGGGAGGGAAATATAAATAGGCAACCACAGGGGGTTGCCCCTACTTCTTTAATAAAATCTCTTGGGCAATCCCGACCCCGGTTCCCAATTTCAAAGGATGCCCCATTCCTTTTAACACCATCTCGATTGCCGATACGCCAATGATGATATCAAATATATCTATATATCCCATTGTGGCAATCCGAAAGACCTTTCCTTTGAGTGCGTCTTGTCCCCCTGCTGCGGTAATGCCATACTTCACACGAAGGTCTTTATAAATTTGCTGTCCGTCATATCCTTCCGGTGCCTCAATGGCTGTGACGGAATCGCTGGGACATTCCTTGGGAAAGAGTTTCAGCCCCAACCCTTTCATGGCCTCGCGCGTTGCGTGCGCCAATTTTGCGGAACGGGCAAAAGCATTTTGAAGGCCTTCTTCTTTCATCATCTTGAGTGATTGATCCAGACCGACAATCAAAGAGACCGGCGCGGTAAAGGCGGTTTGATTTTTCGAAATCGCGTCTCTCTCTTTTTTGAAGTTAAAATAAAACCGTGCGTTTTTGGATTGATCGCCTTGTGCCCATGCCTTCTGAGAAACCGAAACAAAGGCCAATCCCGGCGGTAGCGCGAGTGCCTTTTGCGAACCGGCCACCATAATATCAATTCCCCATGCATCGGTCTGAATATCAAATACGCCAAGTGCAGAAACGGCATCCACGACCATTAAGCAACCCGCATAGTTCTTCACAATCTCGCCGATTTCTTTAATGGGATGCGCAACGCCAGTGGACGTTTCTGATGCCTGGACGAAAACGCCTTTAATAGAAGGGTCTTTTTCCAATGCGGCTTTGATCTGATCGGGACAGACGGCATGTCCCCATTCGACGATAATTTCTTCTGCGACCAGGCCGTATGCCTTACAGATTTTCGTCCATCGTTCTCCGAACTTTCCGCCATTGACGACCAACGCATGATCACCGGGAGAGAAGAAGTTTGAGACGGTTCCATCCATTCCGCCGGTGCCGGTGGAGGCCAAAATCAACACATCGTTTTGTGTTTGATAAAGCCATTTGATATCTTCCTTAACCCGGCCCAACAGTGCCGCGAATTCGGGGGCGCGATGATGAATAATCGGCTGTGCCATGGCCAAAAGCACTTCCGGTGAAATCTGGGTGGGGCCTGGGGCTAAAAGATATCTTTTCATAAAAACTCCTTATTTAATAATACGGTTACACAAAAACATGACTTATAAAAAAGCAGGGCTAGATACTAGCATATCGGTCTAAAAATCGTCAAGAACGCGAATCGCGCCATCTAAAATATAACCCGATCTGAATACCAATTGGGGAGGATTCCCGTATGAGCAAACAATCAAAATGGGACTATTTGGTAGTGGGTGAATTTCATATAAGCATGTCATTCCCGCAATTTTTAGGCGGGAATCTATGGTTTTATGATAAGAGATTTCTGCCAGACTTGCCCCTGCAATCCCCAGGCAGGGGATCACGCAGGAATGACAGATCACTTTTCAAACTCACCCACTACCGACTATTTCAAGGCCATCTATTCTCGGTACAAAACGGCAGAGACTGCCAATAAGAAAGCAATCCGCGACGCGTTCTGTCCTGCCTCAATTGATTGCCCTATTTCAGGCCAAATTCGAGGCCGTCAATGCCTGACTCAAACACAACTTTCTTGACAAGTGCCCACGCGCCATGGAGATGCCTGTTGTCGGCTGTTAACCTCCAATCTGCGAAAGTACAATTCCGATTATCCGTACTCCGTAAAAGGATGAGGCGAAGAAAAAAATAGCCATGAAGCACAATGAATATGATACAGTACCCGCGTCATGATGATAAAAAATATAAAAACATTTCTTTTCATTTTCATTGTTCTTTGTTTTACGGCTTCTACTTTTGCTGTAGAAAAGAGACCGCTCTCCGAAGATGAAATACAATTGAGAGTGCGAGCGGTTTCCAAATCGCTTCGATGCGCGGTTTGTCAATCGGAATCCGTCTGGGAATCCGGCTCCGAACTCGCCGGACAGATGCGAGAAATCGTGAGAGAACGCGTCATCGCAGGGGAATCAGATGAGGCAATTCGCACTTACTTTGTTGGCCGCTATGGCGATTTTATTTTATTGAAACCCCGCGTCTCCGGAATCAATCAACTGATTTGGTACGGGCCGTTTATTTTACTGGCCACTTCCGCCATTGTTTTATATCGTAAAATGAAAGTCTGGACAAAAGACAAAACCGCCGTACAGTCATCTGATAGCATGCCTCTTGATGAATCGGGGCAAAAGAAAATTGACGCGGCACTTGAATCTTTCAGAGAGAAAATATCATGATTCTTCCCTACTCTATTGCTGGGCTAATCCTACTACCCGTTCTTTTAACATTACTTTGCCCGCTATGGCGCGCATCCAGACGGCCGATTCTGATGGGGGATGAAGCTGTTTTAGATGAGATCAAAGTGGCCACGAATCTTGAAAAAGAAACCGTATTGCGATCTCTTGCCGATTTAGAAATCGCCCACCAACAAGAGAAAATGGACACGGCCGATTATCAACGCATTAAATTGACACAAGAACATCGCCTACTTGCGCTTCTTAATGAGAGTGAGACGAGAAATCCAGAGCAAAAGGAAGAGACAGAATCTTCTCCAGCGCGAAGACCGTGGGGCATGATGTTGGGACTGGGCATTTGGATGGTCGCCTTGGTCATTGGCGTCTCGACATTGGTACAAGGAAAAATTCAAAAAGATCAAATGGCCGATGCTACAGATGCGAGAAGTCGTGAAGCCCCGCCGATGGCAGGCCAAGGGGGGATGCCCGATCCGGCCAAAATGGTTGCGCGATTGGAAGAGAAGATCAAGGCGAATCCCAATGATCTCAATGGCCAGATGATGTTGGGACGATCCTACATGGTGCTGAATCGTTTAGAAGAGGCGAAGAAAACATGGCAAAAAGTTTTAGAGTTGGACAACCGCAATTCCACGGCCCATGCCTCACTCGGAGAAATACTACTTCGCACCAATAAAGCAGGTGATGAAAAGATCATCGAGGAGGCGTTGGGTTATTTTGATAAGGCGCTGATTAACAATCCGCAAGACCCCTCTATTTTGTGGGGACGTGGCGTTGCGCTGGTGCAAATTGGTCGGGTGGCCGAAGCCGAAGAGGCATGGGTGGCTGTTTTTGGTGCACTTCCCCCGGGGTCTGAAGAATCCGAGATGGTGAAAAGCGCGCTGGAAGCCTTACGTTCTGGGAAGATTAAATAGTGCCTGAACGGAAACTTTAATTTTTGTCATTTCGAACGCAGAGAGAAATCTGTTACCTTAATGTTATCGAGCCCTTGAGATTTCTCACTGTGTTCGAAATGACAGAGGAGTCGTCTTTTCATTCAGCCACTAGAGAATTTCCGCACTTCATGAAAAATATTTTCATCGCGATATTGCTTGTTCCGCTCTTGTTATCTATCACATCCTGTTCAAAACAGACCGGCGTTATTGTAGGTCAGGGGGCACTCGATTTTCGGCTCAAAACTTTGAAGGGTTACGAATTATCCCTTTCATCATTGCGTGGTAAAGTGGTGCTGATTAATTTTTGGGCAACATGGTGCGGCCCGTGCAAAAAAGAAATGCCCTCGATGGAAACCCTTTATCGAAGCTACAAACGGGAGGATTTTGAAATACTGGCCATTTCCATTGATACGGCCGGGGCACAATCGGTACGCGATTTTGTCGGACAATTTGGTTTTACGTTTCCAATTTTGTTGGATACCGACTTCTCGGTAAATCAGACATACGAAGCGCGATATGTTCCGACGTCTGTTTTAGTAGATCGGAATGGCATTATTCGAGAGCATATTAATGGCGCGCGCGATTGGATGGATCCGGAAATTCGTCTGATCATCAATAAATTAGTAAAGGGCAAAACGATATGACAGAGAGCGTTTCTTATTTTCTGGCTTTTTCGGCGGGACTTTTATCGTTTGTCTCCCCCTGCATTCTTCCGCTGATTCCTTCTTATCTTTCGTATCTGACGGGATTATCCGGCGCACAAATCAGAGCATCCTCCGAGGCTTCAAGGGATCTTGCAATGAAACATGCAACGATTTTTATCTTAGGGTTCTCAACGATCTTTGTTTTGCTGGGTGCCTCGGCAACCTTTATGGGCCGATTTTTTATAGACTATCAAGAGGTGTTTCGAAAGGTTGGAGGCCTGTTAATTATTATTTTTGGGATTTATATGACCGGCGTGATCAAGATCGGTTTTTTTATGAAAGAGGTGCGATTTCATTTTGCCGAAAGACCAGAAGGCTATGCTGGATCGTTTCTGATTGGGATGGCCTTTGGTGCCGGGTGGACGCCGTGTGTCGGCCCGATACTCGGCGCGATTTTGCTTTATGCCAGTTTATCTGAATCGGTGTGGACTGGCGTTTCGCTTTTATTTGTCTATTCGATGGGATTGGCCGTTCCGTTTTTGATGACGGCAATGGGGACTGGTTTTTTTCTGAATTATTTTAAGGGCCGGTCTTTACGTTGGTTAAATGTTGTTTCCGGTGTGATTTTGATTGGGGTGGGGGCAATGATTTTTACGAATTCGCTTGCGATGCTGACTGGCTATCTCACTGGGGTTGGGGTGGGTTGGCTGGTGGGGCAGTAAGGCGGGTTTTTGAAGGTCAATCTTTATTTCCGGCGTCTCTTGTAATGTCAGTCGTTGCACGAATACAATGACGACTTGCCAAAATGTTGCTGGCGTTAAATAAAATCATTACGCGTGAGAAGAGGTGATGAACAATACATCTGATGAAGAAATATTAAAATTGGCGGAATCGCTTCATCCACTGGAGCGAAAAATATTAGCCCGCTTCAAAGCACAAATCGCTTTATCTGAACAAACATTATTAGAAGGCGATCCCACATTACTATCCTCACAACTTTCAATGGCGGTTGAATGGCTCCAGAAAAAAAATATTCTTGCGATTGCAACTGAAACAAAAGAAGAATGGGTTTCGCTAACGGCGCTTGGGAAGATCTACGCAACAGAGAAAAATCCGTTTCTGCAAATTGCGGACGAGTCGGCACGGCGCGGCCCCATTTTGCTTTCTGACTTGGGATTGGCATTGGAGCCGGAAGAGAGAAGTTCCGCGATTGGCGCGTTAAAAAAAAGCGGCGCGTTGCATCTTATTTCGGGTGGCATTGTTGAACGCATAGACCCATCAAAATTAACCGAATTCTTCCAGCTTCAATGCGCGATTGATTTTCTGGATCAAGCCCATCAGGAGATCGCGCTTTGTGCGCTCTCACCTGCGGATCGGGAGATTGTTTTGTCCTATCATCGCAAACGTGGAAAATCAAAAGGGATTTTTCGCGTGGATGAACGCGTTCTTAGAAGCTTTATTCCAACAGAACGATTTCGGCCTGTTTATGAGGCCATGGCGGCTTCTGATCCATCCGACGAAATTAGTCTTCTAACCTCGGAGATGCTGAAGGATGGGAGTTGGCGCGGCAAGCGGTTTCGTAAATACAACATTGATCTTCCGCCCTCTCGAATGACCTTTGGGCGGCGTCATCCGTATCAGGCGTTTCTCGGTACGGTGCGTGAAAAGCTTGTTGCCATGGGGTTTTCGGAGATGGACGGGCCTATTATTGAGTCGGAGTTTTGGAATATGGATGCGCTGTATATGCCGCAGTTTCATCCAGCGCGGGAGATTCATGATGTCTATTTCGTGAAAGGGCCTTTGTATGACGAAACCATTCCAGAGGCGCTTGTCAGTCGTGTTGCGGCGGCACACGAAACAGGCGTTCAATCCAACAAAACGACATCTGTTATTTCACCGCAACCAACGGGAGCGGCGGGGATAGCCTGCGAAGCAGTCGTTCCGCCCCCCTCCGCAGGGCACGCTGCCCCCGCAGGGCACGCTGCCCCCGCAGGAGGGTGGGGGTATCAGTTTGATTCACAACGGACGCGCCGTTTGATTCTAAGAAGTCAAGGGACGGCGATTTCCGCCCGGACATTGGCGGCATTACCAAGTATTCCCGGAAAATATTTTTCGATTGCCCGCTGTTTTCGTTATGACGCGGTAGACGCAACCCATGCGCCCGATTTCTTTCAAGTGGAAGGGATTGTTCTCGGAGAGGATGTTCACTTTAGAACTTTGTTAGGACTCCTCACGCTTTTCGCAAAGGAGATTGCGAAAGCGAAAGAGGTTAAATTCCTGCCGGCCTATTTTCCTTTTACGGAGCCTTCGGTGGAGATGCATGTGAAGCATCCGACGTTGGGTTGGATGGAGTTAGGCGGTGCGGGGCTTTTTCGTCCCGAAGTGACCGAGCCGCTTGGCGTCCATGTGCCGGTGATTGCATGGGGATTGGGGCTGGATCGTCTTGCAATGATGGCGTTGCAACTTTCCGATATCCGCGATCTTTTCTCGCTGGATCTGACGACGATTCGTCGCATGTCGTAAGGGGCATCGCCCGTTTGCGGGCGCAAAATGGCGTGGTTTTACAACGACCAACGGGAAGTTGTCCCATCCGCTCCCGCCCGGCGGCGGGGGTTTGACAACCCGTCATGCATCCTTATATATTTGACCCGCTTTGGGCAAAAATCAAATGAAATTTCATACCATACTTGAAGCCATTTCCGACATCAAACAAGGGAAAATGGTTATCCTTATTGATGACGAAGACCGTGAAAATGAAGGGGATTTGGTCATTGCCGCTGAATCGGTGACCCCAGACATCATCAATTTTATGGCCATGCATGGTCGCGGACTGATCTGTCTGGCTTTGACCGAAGAGCGATGCCGCGATCTTTTTCTGACGCCAATGGTTTCCGAGAATACGGCTTCCTTTGGCACAGCCTTTACCGTTTCCATTGACGCGAAGAAAGGGGTCACGACCGGCATCTCATCGGCTGACAGGGCTAAAACAATTTTGATGGCAATTGATCCGAATACAAAACATTCCGATTTGGCGCGTCCCGGACATATTTTTCCCATTCAGGCAAAAAAAGGGGGGGTCTTAAAACGGGCTGGACAAACGGAAGGTTCGGTGGACTTGGCCATCCTTGCGGGGCTCCATCCATCTGGTGTGATCTGTGAAATTATGAGTGAAGACGGCTCAATGGCGCGCGTACCTAAATTGCTTGAGTTTGGTAAAAAACATGATTTGAAGGTCGTGACCATTCAAGATTTAATCGCATATCGCATGCGGCAAGAGTCACTGGTTTCGCGTGTTGCCGAGGCGGCATTGCCAACCGATTGTGGCGAGTTTCACGCCATTGTTTATCAAAACGCGGTGGATCATGAGTCCCACATTGCCCTTGTAAAAGGGGTTATCGAACCGGGAGATGAGACACTGGTTCGGGTGCACTCCGGCTGCGTCACAGGAGATATTTTTGGTTCAAAACGCTGTGATTGCGGGGATCAATTGCAATCGGCCATGCGCCAGATTGAGCAGGCGGGAAAAGGGGTTTTGCTTTATCTGAATCAGGAAGGACGCGGAATCGGGCTGGTCAATAAAATCAAGGCGTATGCGCTGCAAGAAGATGGACAGGACACGGTGGAGGCCAATTTGTCACTGGGATTTAAGGCCGATTTGAGAGATTACGGGATTGGGGCGCAGATTTTGGCCGATTTGGGGGTGCATAAAATTCGTCTTTTGACGAACAACCCCAGAAAAATTGTTGGCATCGAGGGGTATGGTCTGGAAGTGGTTGAACGCGTTCCGATTGAAATCGCCCCGCACGAGAAAAATATTCACTATTTACAGGTGAAGAAAAAAAAGATGGGACATCTCCTCGGTAACGTATGAATGCCGGTCGCGCAGAAAAAAAACCCTTGACCCCTCCAATAAAATGGGGGAAAGAGCCAAACATCAAAGCACTTCAATTTGGGATTGTTGTAAGCCGATTTAATTCGAAGATTACAGAACGGCTTTTGACGGGCGCGTTGGCTGTATTTGAAAAAGAGGGGGTGCCTTCTAGTCGTATTGAAGTGGTGGAGGTTCCCGGTGCGTTTGAAATTCCAGGGGTAGCGGCCCAAATGGCACAGTGCGGATGCTATCATACAATCGTTTGTTTGGGTGCCGTGATTCGGGGAGATACACCCCATTTTGATTATATTTGCGCCGAGGTGGCACGCGGGATTGGACAGGTCGCGATTTTGTTTGGTTTGCCGGTGATTTTTGGCGTATTAACAACAGAGACGGTCAAACAGGCCATGATGCGATCAGGTGGAAAAATGAATAAAGGAGCCGACGCGGCGCTTTCGGCAATTGAGATGGCCCAGCTCTATCAAGGATTGAACAAGAAACATGGGGGGGTAGCCCCCCTGGCGTGATGAGTCGCCACGTTGTGGCGCCTGAAAACAAAGACTTATAGGGGTGGGGTTTGATGGTATGGGCAGGTTTCAAAACTGCCCATACAAACAGGAACAAGAAACATGGGGAATCGGCGTTTGGCGAGAGAGGCGGCTTTGCAATCGCTCTTTCAGGAAGATTTTAATGAGACTTCGGCTTTCACAAAAGAGGCCCCAGATCCATTCACAAAACAGCTGTTAGATGGCGTCTCGCAATATCGCACCGATATTGATCGCCTGATTGAAACGCAGACTGAACATTGGGCGGTTGATCGAATGGCAATTGTAGATCGAAACGTGTTGCGAATGGCGATTTTTGAAATGGTTTTCTCTCACGAGACGCCGGCAAAGGTCGTGATTGACGAAGCCATTGAGATTGCAAAAAAATATGGCAACGAAAACTCCGGGGCATTCGTAAACGGAATCCTAGATGGCGTTCGGAAAATAGCATTAGAAAAAGCAGAAACAGCATGATTGAACGATATTGCCGACCTAAAATGAGTGCCCTTTGGGAGCCGAAGTCTCGGTATGCCGTCTGGCTGAAAGTCGAGCTTTTGGTTTGCGAGGCATTGGTCAAAGCGGGCACGATTCCCGATGCCGCCTATAAAACCATTCGTTCAAAGGCCAAAATAAAAATCAGTCGGATTGACGCGCTGGAAAAGGTGGTCAAGCACGATGTGATTGCCTTTCTCTCTTCCATTACGGAGCAGGTCGGCGAGTCCGGTCGGTATCTGCATTGGGGAATGACCTCATCGGATTTGGTGGATACTTCGTTGGCCGTTTTATTACAAAAAGCATCGGACATCCTGATTGAGGACATGACGGCTTTAATGAAAGTCTTAAAGGATCAAGCCCTTCGGCATAAAAATACCGTGATGATGGGGCGTTCGCATGGCATGCACGGCGAGCCGATTACGTTTGGCTTGAAGATGGCGCTTTGGCATGAAGAGATGCGTCGCAATTTAACGCGGTTGGTGACAGCAAGAGATACCATTTCGTTCGGGAAAATTTCAGGATCAATGGGAACCTACGCCCACCTCTCTCCCGCGATTGAAGATGATGTGATGCAACATCTTTCACTGATGGCCGAACCGATAGCCAATCAGATTGTACAGCGGGATCGGCATGCGCATTATATGCAAACGCTGGCGCTGATTGCGGCGAGTCTTGAAAAATTTGCGACGGAGATTCGCCATTTACAGCGTACCGAAGTGATGGAGGCGGAAGAGCCGTTCACGGTTGGGCAAAAAGGTTCTTCTTCGATGCCGCATAAGAGAAACCCCATTGGATGTGAGAATATTTGTGGCTTATCGCGTGTGATTCGCGCTCATGCGATGACCGCGCTTGAGAATGTGACGCTTTGGCACGAGCGGGATATGTCCCATTCGGGGCCGGAACGCATTATTCTGCCGGATGCGACGATCCTTTTGGATTTTATGCTGGATCGGTTTACGACGATCATGGAGAATCTTGCAATTTATCCGAAAAGGATGATTCGGAATATGGATAAAAGTGGCGGGATTGTTTTCTCGCAGAAGGTATTGCTGTTGCTGATTGAAAAAGGAGTCAAGCGGGAAGAGGCCTATAAGGTCATTCAGGAGATTGCCTCAAAGGTTTTGGAGCGCGACGGTTCGTTTAAGAAAGAGACCTTATCGAATCCATTTATTTTATCTAAACTCACAAAGGATGAGATTTTGTCTTGCTTTGATCCCAAGGGGTATCTGAAAGAGGTTGATACGATTTATAAAAGATTAGATTTATAATGTTGATTCCCTCCCCTTCAAGGGGAGGTTAGGTGGGGATGGGTTTTAGGCGGAGGTGTTTGTGAAAGCAAAAGTTTATGTTACACTCAAAGACAGTATCCATGATCCGCAGGGGGTCGCCATTTTACAGGCGTTGTCTTCTTTGGGATTTAATGATGCCAAAGACGTTCGTGCAGGCAAATATTTTGAAGTAGAATTATCGGAGCAGGCGATTGCGGCAGCAGAGGAGTCGGTCAAACAAATGTGTGAAAAGCTGCTGGCGAATACGGTGATTGAAAAATATCGGTACGAGATCGTGTCGGGGCAGGTTTCAAACCTGCCCCGACAATAAGGATTAAATGGGTACGAATCAAGCCAGAACGCTGGATGGTCAGCTGCAAAAAATGCCGTTTGGAGAGATTTTTCAGACCATCTCTCTTTGTAAACAAACTGGCGTATTGGTGCTGACCGATACAATCGTATCGGCCAAACTTGTTTTTAGTCAGGGGGATCTTTTTTATGCTTCCTTAGATAGCATGGGTCCGTTTGGAAATACCCTGATGAAAAAGGGGGTCATTACATTGGCAGAGTTGGAGAATGCCCTTGCCCTTCAACGCGAAGAACCGGATATCCCCATTGCCACCATTTTGGAAAAGACCGGAACGGTTTCAAGGGCGGTTTTACAATCGGAATTAAAACGGCATCTCCTCTTGGTTGTGAGAACCCTCTTAATGTGGGAGTCGGGCACATTTCATTTTGATTTTGGGTTGCGCGTCGAGAAAGAAATGCTTTTGGAAAGGGGATTGAGTCTGCCTTCTCTTCTCGTGGAGGCGACGCAGCCAGTTGATGAGTGGCAGTTGGATCTTCAGACCGACAGGGTGGAAACGCCTGAATCCCAAGGGGAGTGGGCGCATCTGGACTCCATGCTCTCGGAGCTGATGGGGAGTATGAGTACGAACGAGGTGCTACTTCTTTTCTTCCGGTATGCCAGCGAGATGTTTAATCGGTGTGTCGTTTTTCTGGTGAAGAAGAAGGAATTGGTTGGCATGGGACAATCCGGTTTACAATTTCGAGAGAACGATGCCGATGAGCGGATTAAGAAGGTGCGTATTTCTCTTGCGGAGCAGTCTGTTTTTAGGGAGGCCATTGATCAGGTGGGCGCGTATCGCGGGCCGCTTGTGGAACGAGAGGGACATCAGCAGTTTATTCGTCAAATTGGCGGAGATTGGCCATCGGAGATTTTTGTTGCCCCCCTTCATGATGGCAAGAATGCGGTTGCCGTTTTATATGGCGATAATCTTCCCGATTCTGTTCCCCTTCCAGACTTAAAAGGATTAGAGGCCTTTATCAAAGTGGCCGGGTTAGCCTATGCAAAAGCGGCATTAGAGAAAAAAGTTTCGGAACGAAAAGCGGGCAGTGTTACCCCGATGATGGAGTCGGCATGATAGCAATGAGGAGGAAATGTGAGTAAGAAAATTCTGGTTGTGGATGATTCGGCGATTATGCGGTCACTTGTTGTGTCGGCCATTGAGGAGTTAAATGGGGTTGAAACGGTTGAAGCGGGAAATGGCTACGAGGCACTGAAACTTCTGCCACAGCACACATTCGATATGATTATCACCGACATTAATATGCCGGAGATTAACGGACTTGAAATTGTTCATTTTGTGAAAAGCAGCGAGATTTATAAAAAGATTCCGACCGTCATTATCTCGACCGATCATGGCGAAGCCGAGGTCAAAAAAGGGCTTGCTCTGGGAGCCAATCGTTATTTTATTAAGCCGTTTGACATGGAACAACTCAAAGACGCGGTCAAGGACTTCTTAAAGATCTAATATAAATTGTATGCGGCCCTCCAAAAAACAAAACTCGCTGTTGAGAGAATTTGTTCCGGAAGCGGAAGAACTCATTGATGTTCTGCATCAAAATCTTCACCAGATCGAGGCACTTCCCAATAAAGACAATGTTAAACCCGATGTTGTGAACGCGATCTTTCGCGCGGCGCATACCCTAAAGGGTATGTCCGGCATGGTGGGTCTTGATCATGTCTGTAAAGTCAGCCATCACTTTGAAGATATTCTGGATAAGGTCAGAATGGGGAAGGCCACGTTTACCCCGGAGATACTCAATCTTCTGATTGATGGTGTGAGTCTGCTGCAAACGATGATTAAGGCCGCAAGCCAAGGAAAGCCGGAACCCAGTGCTGCTTTTTTTGAAGACCGGATTCGACTTTCTCTTTCTGAAAAACCAAAAGTGGAAGGGGAAGATCTTTTGTCGGGAATGGAACTTCCGCTGGCACTTCCCAATTTGCTGACGGAGTACGAACATCATCGTCTCATCCAGAATATCAAGACGGGCTTCCAATTATTTGAAGTGGTTGCCAATTTTCCGCTGGAGACATTTGATACCGATTTATCGGCCTTGAATAATCGTATGCGCGAAATCGGTGAGGTGATTGCGACGCTTCCCGGCCCTTCTCCAACCGGGGGAATGGAATTTCGTATTATCGTTGCGACGCCAAGCGACGCCCCTGACTTGGCGGATACAATTGTTTCAGAGTTCGTAACGGTCAGAAATTTGTCCAAACCCAAAGGGGCCGCGGTTTCAACGGGCTCCGTCGTCAGCACGAAGAATCCGCCCCCCGCAATTTCTGCCTCGCCGGGTGTGCCGCAACCTTTAGGAGAACAATCCCTTCAAGTGCAAGACGAAAACGCGGTTTCTCAATCGGCATCGGACGAATCGAACGCCGCATTAGGCGATGCCGATTCATCTGACTTGGAATCCATTCGAAGTTTGAGCCAGACCGTTCGTGTTGATATTGAGAAATTGGATTTGCTTTTGAACATGGTCGGGGAGTTGGTGATCAGCAAGGGTCAAATCAGCGAAATTAGCCGAAGGCTTCTGGGGCAAGAGGGAATTTCGTCGTTTGCATTGGAAGTCCAGAAGGCCTCCAAGATGTTAGATAAACGGATCAGCGAGTTTCAAGAAAAATTGGTAGAGGTCCGGATGACGCCGATAGGACAAATTTTTGATCGGCTGGTGCGCGTGGTTCATAAGGTTTCAAAAGATTTGGGAAAAGAGGTGAACCTTCTTTTTTCGGGAGAAGACACCAAGATGGATAAGTCTATGGTGGAAGAATTATCCGATCCATTGCTCCATCTGATCTTAAATGCATTGGATCATGGACTCGAAAGTTATGAGGATCGGATCGCGAAGAATAAACCGACCACGGGGACGATTATGGTTCGCGCTGAACAGCGGGGGAATCATGTTGTCGTGGAAGTCGAGGATGACGGACAGGGAATGGATACGGAGAAAATCTTAAAAAAAGGGCTGGAAAAAGGACTGGCGATTCCGGGAAAGCAGTACAGCCAAAGTGAAATGGTAAAGCTCCTTTTTCTTCCTGGATTTTCAACGCGGGATAAGGTGACACAGGTTTCGGGAAGGGGAGTTGGGCTGGATGTGGTCGCGAAGAATATTGCAAAATTGTCCGGCATGGTGGATGTCGAAACCGTTTTAGGACAAGGAACACTTTTTACGCTCACCCTTCCGATTACGTTGGTGATTATCAAGGCGTTGATTGTTGAAGTTGAAAATGAAACCTTTGCGATTCCGTTGAGTTCTGTATTGGAATCTATGATTCTTTCGGAGAAAGGGATTCGCACGATTGAACGCCAGGAGGTGATTCAGTTGCGGGAGGAAACGCTGATGCTTGTTCGACTGAAGGAGATTTTTGATTTACAGCAGGGTGCGCCGTCTAACGAGCCGACATACGTTGTTGTCGTGGGTCTGGTCGAAAAGCGAATGGGGTTGATTGTGAATAGTATCAAGGGGCAGCAAGAGGTTGTGGTCAAGTCTCTGGGCGAAGATTTGAAATCGGTTAAGGGGATTTCAGGGGTTACAGAAATTGGTGATGGGAAAGCGATTCTCGTATTGGATGTCGCTGCGTTGATTCAGGAAGTGACTGAAAAAAGAGAAGAAAAGGTTGCAAAGGTTGCATAATGGTTGAAGACGTTGTGACTGAAAATGCAGTAAAAAAATGGGAGGAGCCCGGTTCTCTGGCACAACTTAAAACGGAAGAATCGTTTAAGGCATTGACTTTTTGGCTGGCGAACGAAGAATATGCGATTGATATTTCCGTGATTGAGGAGATTACCCGACCCGTGACGGTGACTTATGTTCCGCGTGTTCCACTCTATATTAAGGGGATTGTTAATTTGAGAGGCCGTGTGATTCCTGTGTTGGATATGCATGTTCGGATGGGGCTTTCTGCTTACGTTCCCGAGAAGAAGAACCGGTTTATTATTTGCCGTACGGAGCAGGCAGAGGTGGGCATTATTGCCGATAAGGTGACCGATGTGGTCTCGTTTGGAAAATATCAGATTGAGCCGTCGCCTGCCAAAGTTACTGCGTCGGGAAGCGGTTTTATCAAAAACATTGGGCGGGTTAAAGAACGCATATTGATTATTTTAGATACGGCGAAAATATTACGCGTCAATCAAGAAGGGGCATCTTAAAAAAGGGGGAACGTATGGGAGAGAGAACAGAAATGGGGCATCAAGTAAGAAATAAAATTATCGTGTTTGTGAGTGCCGCGATTTTAATATCCGGTCTGATTTTAGGCGGGGTCTTTATCTCTCATTTTAGCAAGAGCCGTCAAGAAGCGCTTCTGGAAAACTGGACAAGAATCGTCAACAGCATAGCCGAAAAAAGCGCGGTGGGAATTGAAACGGGCAACCTGCCGTTACTTTCGGAAGAGGTTCAGAAATTGTCCGAATCCAAAGACGTGCTTTACCTATTGGTCTTTGATCGGGAGGGGGAATTGCTTGCCAATACCAATGAACAAAAGGCGCGTCTTCTTCTGGGCGGTATGATTTGGGATGCATCGGCACGTGAATCTGTGACGACGGTCTTTGGGGACCGTCTTGACTTGGTCGCGCCAGTGCGTTTGCGCGGAAAATCACAAGAGTCGGTGGGATCGGTTCGACTGGGCATCTCGCTTTCAGAGATCATAAAAGAGCGGTCTGATCTTCTCAAGAAGATGGCCTTTTTGCTGGTTGTGCTGATGGGCGGCGTTGTTTGGGCTACGATTCTTTTTACGCGGGATTTGGTTGAACCTTTGGAAAGAATGAATGATGCTGCTTCCCGTGTTGGACGCGGTGATTTTTCCGAGTCGGAGTTCAATCAGGGGCATGGGCTGGCCCCAATGGTTTCAAACCTGCGGGGGATGATTCATCGGGTGCAAGAAGGCGTTTCTCAAGTGAATGCCTTGATGGATGGCTTTTCGGAGTCTATTGCGCGTATCGGGGAAGGCAGTGGTAATCAAACGCAGGGTGCGAAAAAGACTTTGGTCTGTCTTGAGGGGATGAATGCTTCTTTCATGAGGGTGGTCGTGAGAATAGACGAGCTTTCGGGGATTGCGCAGACCACCTCTCCCGCGTTGGTGCAGATGAGTGCAGCGACGATTCAAGTGGCCAATAGCACCTCCAACCTCTCTTCGTATGTGGAAGATACGGCATCGGCGTTGTTGGAGATGTCCAGTTCAATTCGTCAAGTTGTGGAACATATTAACGCGCTGACCGATCACATGTCCGACACCACGGCGTCTTGCAGCCGCATGAATAATTCGATCAACGAGATTGAGACGACAGCGAAAGAGTCCGCACTTTTGACGGAAAAGGTGAGTCGTGACGCGGATGAGCTGGGACGTGGCGCAATTGAGAAGACGATTGAGGGAATGAACAATATTCAGAAGGCAGTCGAAAAGTCTTCTTCTGTGATTTATAAATTAGGCGAACGCACGGAGTATATCGGGAAGATTTTAACCGTGATTGACGAGGTGACGCGGCAGACGAATTTGCTGGCGTTGAATGCCGCGATCTTGGCGGCACAGGCGGGCGAGCACGGAAGAGGTTTTGCTGTCGTGGCGGATGAGATTAAAAGTCTCGCCGACCGAACCGGTTCTTCCACAAAGGAGATTGCGCAGCTAATTCGAGATTTACAATCGGAGGCCCAAGACGCGATCAATTCGATTCGAGAGGGGGGACGAAGCGTGGAGGAAGGGGTGCGGCTTTCTTTGGATGCAAGGGGTTCCTTAAGCACAATTTTGGAAGGGGCGAATCGTTCCTCGCTCATGTCGCGTCAGATTGAGAAGTCTACGTTGGCGCAGGTGCAGGTCATTCACTCCGTGACTTTGTCCATGGACAAAATGAATACAATGGTGCATCAGGTCAATAGCGCGATGCAAGAGCAAGGAAAGGTGATTGAACATATTACCGAGGGATCTGAAAAGGTTCGTTTGATTACACGGCAGGTGAAGGTGGCGACGGAAGAACAGGCGGTGGGAAGCAAGCAAACGGCCGCTGCGATTGAAGAAATTACGGCAGGTATTGTGCAAATCGGGCAAGGAATTGGTGACCAGAAAAAAGAGGCTCAGAATTTAACAGAACGCATTACGGAGGCGCACGAAGCGGTTGAGGCGAATAAAAAACTCTCTGATAAGCTTCGTCATGCACAGGAAGAACTCCAGAGAACCGTTTCTAGTTTAAAATCGGAAGTGGACGCCTTCAAAATCTAGGCGGCACCGGCCGCCGGCGGGAGTGAGCCCTCCCGTTGGTCGGTCTGACAGGGCGGCGCGGTTGCCTGAGAGATTGGGAGGCACCGGCCTCCAGCAGGAGTCAGACTTCCCGTTGGTCGGTCGAGAAAGATGGGTGCATGTGCACTTGGAAATTCCCCTCCTTAGTTAAGGAGGGGCTAGGGGTGGTTAGTATACTTAGTTTCCGTTCAGACACTAAGTATAAATGTCATTACAAGGCGTTTAATGAGTCTTTTCTCCAATAAAAAAAAAGAGGTACAGGCCACCACCGCAGCGAAGCAAGGGGCTGTTAGTTTTGTGCTGGGGGAGAAAGAGTACGCGGTTGATATTGGCTCTGTTCGGGAGGTGATCTATGGGAAAAAGATTAATCCCTTGCCGAGTGTTCCCGATTATTTTGCGGGGCTGATTGATCTTCGCGGCACGATTATTCCTGTGATTCACTTGGGGAAAAGGCTTCAGGCTGCCGGACAAGGCGGTGTCGTGCAAAGTTTAAGTGATGAATTGGCGCAAATTCTGATTGTAGAGATTCATTATAAGCGGGTTGGGTTTATTGTGGATTTAGTCTCCGAAGTGGTGGCGATTGAAAAAAATTTGATTCAATCAGCCAAAAATCTGATTGAGCAGCCCCTTCCTGTGATTGAGGGCGTTTTCCGATATAAAGAGCGGCTTATTTTATTGTTGTGTTTAGAGCGGCTTTTTACGGAAGCGGTCTTTCATCAAATGACCGAAGCCGCCCAACTTACCGTGTAAGGGATGGTGCTCGATCCATTTAATCGCCCCATTCGTGACCTTCGGATTTCCGTCACCGATCGTTGCAACTTTCGTTGTGTCTACTGTATGCCCAAGGAAGTTTTCGGGCGCGACTACGTCTTTCTTCCGCGCGAGAAAATTCTCCGATTTGAGGAGATTGCCCGTCTCACGAAAATCTTTGTTTCTCTGGGCGTAAAAAAGGTTCGTGTGACTGGAGGAGAGCCGCTGCTTCGCCGCGAGATTCATCATTTAATTACGCTCCTTGCACAGATTCCTGATCTTGACATCACACTCACCACCAACGGTGCATTATTAGCCGAGCAAGTACGCCTGCTCAAAGAAGCGGGTTTGCAAAGAATTACGGTTAGCCTCGACGCGTTGGATGACAAAATTTTTCAGGCCATGAACGATGTGGATTTTCCGGTGCGGCGTGTGCTGGATGGAATTAACGCAGCAGCCGAAGCGGGGTTTACGCCGATTAAAATCAATGTGGTTTTAAAGCGGGGCATGAACGATCAAGAGATTTTACCGATGGCGCGTTATTTCCGTGGCAGTGGCCATATTCTTCGTTTTATTGAGTATATGGACGTTGGGGATTGTAACGGATGGCGTCTAAACGATGTGGTTCCTGCCAGAGAGGTGATTAAAACGATTCACGCAAAAATGCCGATTGAGCCGGTGGGCAAGCAATATCAAGGAGAGGTTGCAAACCGCTGGCGCTATTGCGATGGGAGCGGAGAGATTGGGGTGATTACATCGGTGACCCAGCCGTTCTGCGGCGATTGCAGTCGCTCGCGTCTTTCTGCGGACGGGAGACTTTTTACTTGCCTATTTGCAACAGAGGGTCATGACTTGCTGACATCGCTTCGCGCGGGCGCGAGTGATGAGCAGATTGCGGAAATCATTTCGGGGGTGTGGCGAAATCGAACCGATCGTTACTCCGAGATTAGAAGCGCAAAGACCCAAAATCTTCCGAAGGTAGAGATGTCGTATTTGGGCGGATGATGATTCTCCCTGTACAAAAAAGTGCTACCTCTCATAAATTCCCCCTTATCAAAGGGGGGTAGGGGGTTGTAAAGATGGCCTCTCAAAAACAAGTCTTAACGATTGCGGGATTTGATCCTTCTGGTGGGGCGGGCATTCAGGCCGACATCAAGACGTTTGCGGCGCATGGCGTCTTTGGGTTGTCCGTCATGACTGCGATGGCCGCGCAGAATACCCAAACCATGACAGCAGTTTATGATTTACCAATCTCCCTGATTGAAGAACAAATAGATTTGTTGTTTTCCGATTTTGATATTGCTGCGGTGAAGATCGGGATGCTCTCCTCTCGCGAGATTGTCGAATGTGTTGCCAAACGATTGAGACAATACGGTGCAAAGAATCTGGTTGTTGACCCGGTGATGGTTTCAAAATCGGGCAAGCTGCTTCTTCAGCCGGACGCAATTGTATCTGTAAAAAAAGAACTCCTACCGATTGCCCGGCTTGTTACGCCCAATTGCATGGAGGCGGAACAATTGACGGGTCATCCCGTTAGGACACTTGAAGATGCGAGACGTGCGGCGAAGATTATTTTTCAATTGGGACCGAAGGCCGTTTTGGTCAAGGGAGGGCACTTAGAGGAAGATCGTGGCACCGATATTCTTTTTGACGGAAACGATTTTACGGTGATTTCTGGGGCGTATATTGACACGCGTCACACGCATGGAACGGGGTGTACGTATGCGTCTGCGATTGCCGCGCATTTGGCGCACGGGGAAAACCTTGTGGATGCCGTTTTCTTGGCCAAGCGGTATATGACGGAGGCGATTCGGTATGGGTTGGAGATTGGAAAGGGTGTTGGGCCGGTGCATCATTTTTGGAACCGATCCTTGTTTGAGGGAAGGCAGGATAAAGATGTGATTGAAGGAGCCTGTTAAACCATGAAAAAGATTCCCGGCGTCTTTTCAGTTTTGATGATTTAAAAGTCTCTATCTCTGCTATACTTGCCTTATCGCTTAAAAACATTGTTGGGTAGCAGATGTCCGTATGAAACTGCGCGGTGAAGAAGTGCTAGCAGCGACCTTAAATACTTTAAGAAGTAGTAAAATTGGGGTTGGTTCTCGGTTTGTGGTAGAATAGGCCTATGCCTCAAATTGAGCGTATTAAGGAAGAACTCGGTTGGCCTTAAGGTTGTTTTCGGGGTTCTTACCGCTATTGATGCTACACTTGTGGCATGGCTTGCTCAGAATTTCGCCACAGCGAGAACAGGGATGCTTATTGTTGGGCTTGTCGTTGTTATTTCCCTTACCGGTGGAATCATCTGGGTTAGCCGCGTTGTCTATAATCGGCTAGATGAATTGGAGAAACTTTAATGATCTGGGTTCCAATTACAGCATTGCTAATATTAGCAGTAGGTTTGCTCGTTGTTGTGCGCGACGCAGCGACTCATCCTCCACGCAACCACACCTAAAAGGTAACCGTAGGTTTGTATCATGGAGACATGAAAAAGATTCCCAACGTCTTTTCAGTTTTGATGATGAAAAAGTTTGCGCACTGACCTGCAGTCGGCGTCTGGAGCTCATGTCAATAGGTGTGTAAAAGTTTTTCATCAGGCGGCCATCCTTTCAGATTGAACCGTTGTTATTTCTTCTCCGTCTCGATACAGGTTCCCTTCATAAACACTTTTTAACTTCTCAACCCCCTTCAATGTCCGAAATCGTTTCTCGGCAACCTTTAAAAGCTTCCAGATCATCGCCGTCGCATTCTCCACCCGCTTGTATCGCTTTATCGCATTCGTCCTCAACCGACTCCCATGAAACGGCGACTCCACTACATTCGTCGTCCGAATGTGTACCCAGTGCTCCTTTGGAAACAAATAAAACGTCACCATCCGCTCCCAATCCCGCATTAACACTTCACAGGCCTTCGCCTGGGTCCCGCGGTACCGATCTATAAAACCATCCCGCATCGCTTCGCATTCCCGCTGGGTCCTGGCATACGGAATCTTTCCCAATAATTCCGCAGCCTCTCCACGCAGCCGCTTCGGAAACCGATCCAGCACATTCATGATCTTATGGTGGCGTGTCCTTTCTCCCGGTCTGCCGGGTTTGATGGTTTCTTCAACCCGAAAGTATATGCCGCCCTCTTTTAACTTTTACACACTTTTTAATTATAGCTCCAATTGGACAGCCTTTATCCTGTAAGGATAGGTTTGTATTTTAGATGACGCAATTTTTGGGGTTGAAAAAAAAATGCTAAAAGACTACGATTCGGCGTCCAATCACGAGGAAAGGTAAAAGATGGCAGAAAAAGTCCGATTGAATTTTAATGGTCAAGATATTGAGGTAGAAAAAGGAACCCTTCTCATTGAAGCGGCCAAGGTGGCTGGGGCCGAACTGCCTCACTTTTGTTACCACCCGAAATTAAAAGCCGACGCAAACTGCCGAATGTGTATTGTTGAAGTTTTGAAAATGCCGAAGCTTCAAACCTCTTGTAGTACCGTCGCCGCTGAAGGCATGGTGGTTCGATCCGATACGGATCGGGTCAAAGATGCCCAAAATGGGGTGATGGCCTTTATTCTTGGAAATCATCCATTGGACTGTCCCGAATGCGATCAAGGCGGGGAGTGTCAGCTTCAGGATTTTGCCCATCGTCATTCTCCGAGTGTTGGAAGTTTTACTGAAGAGAAACGGGTTTTTGAAAAGGAATATTTTGGGCCGCTGATCGAGAAGGAGATGAACCGCTGTGTCTCTTGTCTGCGGTGTGTTCGTTATTGCGACGAGGTGATTGACTCCAACGCGTTGGGGTCCATTGATCGGGGTTCGGTTACGGAAATTGGCGGATTTGCGCATCATCCATTGGATTGCGAATTTTGCGGCGGGTGTATTCAAATTTGTCCGGTCGGTGCGTTAACGAGTCGTGCCTCCATGTATGACTATCGGACATGGCAGGTGAAGAAAACAAATACGATCTGCACCTATTGCGGCGACGGCTGTCAGCTCACCCTTGAAACGATTGACGATAAAGTCATTCGCGTCAGTTCCGAAATGGGGATCGGGAGAAACGGGGGGGATATTTGCGCGCGCGGATTTTTCGGATACGACTTTGTAAATCATAATGACCGTCTGCTTCGTCCCCAAGTCGTCAAGCAGGGCAAGCGAATGGATGTCACATGGGAATGGGCGTTGAATCAGGCGGCGTCCTCCTTAAAGGCCATTCAGGAAAAAAATGGCGCGTCGGCGATTGCGGGAATTATTTCGAGTCATTGCACGAATGAAGACGCGTATCTTTTTCAGAAGTTGATGCGCGAGGTGATCGGAACGCCTCATGTTGATTCAGGTGCGCGCTATGGCTACATGAATTCGGCGCGTGCGTTTTCGTCCGCGTTTGGAACGATGCGGATGGTGCGATACGAAGATATTGTGAATGCCGATGTGATCTTATCGTTTGCCGGAGACATGACCGAGACGAATCCGATCTGTGCCATTAAGGTCAAGGAGGCGGTTCGGAAAAAGGGTGCACGGCTCATTGCGATTGATTCATTTAATAGTGCGCGGGACACTTATAAAAGTCATCTTCCACATCTCGCCGAGCGACATCTTTCCGTGCGAATCGGGACGGAAGGGTGGGTCATTATTGGTCTGCTCAAAGTGTTGTCTGAAAAGAAGTCGGCAGAAGCCATAGATAAGACTGTATCGTCTGTTTCATTTGAAACGATTGAAAAAAACAGCGGCATTGGGGAGGCCGCGATTCGTGAGGCGGCCGCGCTTTATGCGGGGGCCTCACGGGGCGTTCTTATCATTGGGCGGGCGATTTTAAGAAGTGAGAATGGTTATCAGAATAGTTTGAATCTTGCCGATCTGGCTATTTTAGCAGGACAAGTTGATAAAGCGGGTGCTGGGATTCTTGCGTTGGCGGAAGAAAATAACGAGTTGGGTGTTGTGGAGATGGGCGCGGCGGCCGAATATCTCCCCGGTTTTGTGCCAGCGGCCGTGGGGGGGAAGACGCTCGTTGAGATTATTGATGCCATTCTTCAAGGGGAGATCAAGGCGCTTTATATTGTGGGAGAAAACCCGCTTCGCTCCTTGCCTCAAAAAAAGGTCAAAGAGGCGTTTGAAAAACTGGATCTCTTAATTTGCCAAGATTTATTTCTGACAGAAACTGCAGCGATGGCTGATATTGTTTTTTCGGCGTCAAGCTTTGCGGAGAAAGACGGGCGATATATCAATCAGGAGGGAGAGGTTCAGCGGGTTCGTAAAGCCGTTGATCCGGTAGGGGTCAGCAAACCGGATTGGATGATTTTCTCTTTATTGGCCGAAAAATTAGGCACTGCGTTTTCCTTTAAGAGTGCCGATGAAATATGGAAAACGGCGGTACTAGAAACATCAAAGTCGAGTCCAAATATCTCAACTGCTGTTTCATCTTACCTCAAAAGCGGGAGGAGTCCTATCGTTCCATCAGAATCAAAAGTGGCTTCGGATGGTTTCTTTGACATTCAAATCGGGCAATCGCTTTATCATTCCGGTCGTCTTTCGACTTACGCGAGTGGCTTAAATGTTATTGTTGAGAAAGAGAGTGTTTCGATTCATCCAGAGGATGCGGAATTGTTGATGCTTACTGATGGAGAGATTGTTCATTTGACTGCTGAAGGAAAGGCGATTGAAGTAAAGATCTCCTTTAGCAAACGGCTATCAAAGGGAACACTCTTTTTTCCGGAGCATTTTTCTTTAGAGATCAAGGGATCGTTTCCCTTGACGCTTGATCCTGAAACACATGTTCCATACGCTGATCGGGGTGTTGTTTCCCTGTCGAAGATTCCTATGAATGATCAAGCAAAATAGGCCCACCCGATAAAGTAAAATGGACCCACCCCCATCCAGGTTTATAAGGCTATTGCTTCTGCTTGATAATCCTCCTTCATTCGTTTTTGACTGCTCTTAAACCCAGATTACGCAGTAGAGAATTGGAAGGGGTATTCGAAAGAGTCTGAATCGTTCCAAAGACCAGTAAACCACGCCCTTCTTTTTTTAGTGAGCGCAATTTTCAGGATCAAGGTATCCCCTACTTTTTGAAAGTAAGCCCCAATCGCAAATGTTCTGTATCGGAGCGTGGATAAGGTTTTTTGTGTTTTTTCCTGCAACAGAAACATTCGAAATAATGCCATCAAATTATACGCAATCATGACAAACGTCAGTGCCGCTTCCGTCGCATAAAAACCTTTCAGATTAAAACTGTCAAAACCAAAATCGTACTTTAATTCTTTGATTCTGTTTTCGGCGTCCCCGCGACCTCGATAAATCCGCCACACTTCCGCAGGCGCTAATTTCAGATTGGTCACATAGGCAGAATATCGGTAGTTCTTGTGAATCTCATCGTCCGAAAACAAACGCAATTGTTTACCAGGCGCTTTCGGCCGCTCTTTAATCTGTTGCCGGACAATGACCATTCGTCTTGCTTTCGACCACAAGGCACTTTGATACTCTCGTTCACAAATCTCAATCCCTTGATCTAGCACAATCCAGACGCCTTGTCCGCCGATCAGTCGTTGAATCGGGTGTGTAAACTTAGCAGCAACCACATATTCTAACGATTTTGCTTCTAGATAATCTAAAATACTCGACTGAAAAAAACCGCTGTCCAAACGAATTAAACTCACCACTTTGCCCTTCAATTTCGACAAAGTGTCCTCTAAAAAAGAGAGAAAGTTATTCGCCGAAGACGTATCGGAACGAAGAAGCCACATATTCGCCACTAATTTTACATCGCCAATAAAAGCAATCAACGGATGATGTGAAGGCCGTCCCTTTTTCACTGGATTATAGCCTTTTTTAGCACCTTCTTGGGCGCCGTACCGCGTCATGACTGAAGAGTCAAAGTCTAAAGTAAAATTGTTAAATTGGACATGATTGAAAATCCAAGAATAAAAATATTCGCTCACGTTGTGATTCGTACTTTGCTTGAATTTGCTAAAAAACCGCATCCCCTCCTATCTCTATTGCTACGCATTAGAATCTTACCCATCAATCTAACCCTTTTATTCCTATCGCGCAATCTGGGTTAAAATCTCGTCAGAAGAATTCGTGGGTTACCTTTGGTCGGGTAAAGCCCTAATAAGTGTTTGATATAAAGTGGCTTCTGCTGCGTGATCGGTTCTAAACCCATACGCTTTTCTCGTTGTCACTGACAATGCCCAGTTTTTGTTTGACACCAAACAAAAACCTCTGTTAGTATCTGCGGGATTTGGACTTACAATTCTTTTCATAGGAGGTCATTAGGATGTCTGTTACGAAATCTGCTTATGCGGTGTCGCCGGGGCCGTGGGGGTTATTGCCTCCGTCGGCGGCTATGATGGGGGTTGTGCTGCCGGAAGAAGGAGAGGGGCTGTTAGAAGGACAGATTGTCTCCGAAGATGCCTCGATGGAAGCGGCCGCTATTGCGCTGCTCACCCGAAAAAATCCAACCTTATTTCCAGGGCCACTCATGATCTGGGGATGGACTGAGCATACACGGGAAAAGGCCAATCCGTTTTTTGAGATTGCCCATGAAATCCCCGGTGTTCGGATCATTCCAATGCCTGACTATCGCCCTATTTACCCTAAGATTGATCCCGAAGCGGTGATTAACCCTTGTCATCCTAACTTAACCATTTGGCATAATAAAATTGAGGCCTGCATCCTTGTTGGGGTTCATTGCCATTTTGCCAATGTGACGTTAAAAATGATTCGAGCGGGTACAAATTGCTATACGATCGCCCTTTGTGCGGAGGCGGGTCACGAAGATGCCATGGCTTCCATCCCTAACGTGGGGGTTGAGAAATTGGCCAAGTTTGCGGAAGCCCTTCGGCGCGTAAAGAAAAATGGGATCAAGCCTCTTTATGAGGGACATAGCATTATCCCTTCCGGTTGGGCACAGCAGACCCATCTCCACGGATTAGATATTGAGCGTCCACAAGAAGAAGCGTCTCATGGTCATGGATTAAGTCATGATCTTGAAAAAGGCTTAGACGAAAACGAAGAATAGTGGGGAGGCGCTGCCTCCAGCGGGGTTGAGTCGGCTCGTTGGCCGCCTGAAAGAGAACGCCCTACGGTTTGTTTTAGAGATACACGGGGCTGGCTCCATTAGTAGATAATGGGGAGAGTCAGAAAGGAAATTAAAGATGTCTGAAGGATTAGAAGAAGCAGTTAAGACGAATCCGCAGGGGGATGTTATTTCAGCAGTTGCCGAGCCTCCAAAGGCAGAAGCCAAAAAAGGTGCTGCGGCGCAGCGGGTGGTTGATCCCGACTATCTTATTTTGCAGGCGCCAAGAGAGAAGTCCTTTATTACTGGCAGCGAAGCGGCAAAAGAAGCCATTCGCCGATGTAACGTTGATATCGCGATCTCCTTTCCTATTACTCCGCAAAGCGAAACGATGCAGCAGGTGGGGTATCTTTATGCAGAGGGGTATCTCAAAGATTATTATCGTGGCGAAGAAGAATATGGCGTCTTTTCTGCCATTGCCGGTGCTTCCCGATCGGGTGTGCGTTCTTTAACCGCTACGGCGGGACCGGGTCTGATGCGTGGGATTGAGGTGATCTCCTCATGGCCCGGCGGACGGCTTCCTACAATGTTACTCATTATGTGCCGCGTGATTAATGCGCCATTGGCTATTCAGCCGGATAATATTGAGATTTCCTACATGTTGAACACCGGCTGTATCGTGCTTCACGCGGAAAATCAGCAGGATTTTTACGACTATCCAATCATTGGATATATGGTGGGGGAGAAACCAGAAGTCACGCTTCCCGTTGCGGTTGCTGTAGATGGTTTTTTTGTGACGCACGCGCGCGGATGGGTCAGAATGCCGGCGGCTGATATTAAGCTTCCTCCTCGGGAGTGCTATCATGAGGCGGTTCCGATGATGGATAGCGAAAACCCGCCAATTCGTATTGCACGCGATGCCCCGATTCAAAAGTCCAATTTTATCTCTTATCAGATGCATGCCTCTTGGCAGCAGGAAACGTGGGCGGCCGCAGAACGATCCAGAAAATGGCTAAAAAGATGGTTGGGTGGACTGATCGAGGTCGTTAACCCGACTGCTAAAACCATGATTGTTGCTTCTGGTTCCGCCGTTTCACAGTCTCGCGAGGCAGTTCGTCAGGCAACAGAGCAAGGTGGGGATGTCGGTCTTGTTAAGGTGAAGTCCTTACGGCCTTTCCCAAATCAAGAGCTGATTGAGGCATTGGATCATGCCGATCGGATTATTATTCCAGAGTTTAACTACCCGGGATGGCTTGCCAAAGAAGTCAAGAATGTCATTCCAAGGACGGAGCGGGTTATTTCTGGCCCCCGCGTTTTTGGTGGGATGTCCATGCCAACCGAGTTAATTTTGGAGTATGTTTTTGGAAAACAAAGTTATTAAAACCATAGGAGGTGTCACATGTCAGTAGAAACAATTCGTGTATCGCCAGGGTTTGAAAATTACCTGCCGCAAGAGTATTACGACTTAGTAAAAGACAGTCAGTTTACCTCGCCCAGGAAGGTCTCTGAAATGGGCTCATTTAAAGAGCTGGTTGAAGAGCACCCCATGTGTGCGGGTTGTGCCATGACTCTTTTTATCCGAACCATGTATGTTGCCCTTCCTGCTCCGGAAAATACAATCTTTGTGGGTACGGCGGGATGTGGCCGGTTGGTGCTTTCGCAAGGGGCTGCTCCATTTATCTATGGAAATTATGGGGATACCAATGCCGTGGCTTCTGGGCTGAAGCGGGGTCTTGGAATTCGCTTTCAAGATAAACAAAAGGACGTGATTGTGGCGGCTGGAGACGGCGGCTTGGCTGATATTGGATTTTCAATGGTGATGCATAGTTGGTTTCGGAAAGAGAAATTCACAACCGTCATGTTGGATAACGAGGTCTATGGAAATACCGGAGGTCAAGAAAGCGGTATGACGCAAAAGGGCATGGTATTGAAGATGGCCCCCAACGGGAAAAAATTTGAGAAGATGGATATGATCGGTCTTGCAAAGACAGCCGGGGTGGCCTATATCGCGCGGGTTGTACCAACGAATCCAACCCGGGTTGCTGCCACCATTCAGAAGGCGGTTTTGATTGCGCGTGAGATTGGGCCTACTTATGTACAGGCCTATACCTCTTGTAATATTGAGTACGCGATCCCGACACCCAAAGTGATGGACGATGCAAAAGAGGTTGAGAATGCCCGTTACGGGTTTCAGGAATATTTCTCTGATGAAGCAAAGGAATATTGGACGCATCTTGAGAAGGAACGCAGACAAGTCAAAGGGCCTGCAGCAACAGAAGAGTAATTGTAGGGGCGCGTTTCACAAACGTGCCCTTTAGCGATGTCGTCGGGGTATGTTTGAAACGTACCCTTTACAAGGAGGTTTCGATGGCGGTTACAGATGGTGCAGTTAAGATAAAGCGGTATAACGTTCGAATGGCTGGAATTGGTGGACAGGGGGTTGTGACCGCGTCCCATATCTTGAGCAATGGTGTGATTATCAGCGGGGGCGAAAGTACGCTGGTTCCCTTCTTTGGCTCTGAAAAGCGAATGGCGCCGGTTGAAAGCTATGTCCGTATTGCCGAAGACAGTATTTATGAGATTGGTGAGATCATCTATCCGAATATCCTTGTAATATTCCATCCGCAAGTCATTACCCATGGTAAATCTTATACCATGCCGTTTTACTGGGGATTGAAGAAAAATGGTGTGGTGATTATTAACAGTGAAACGCCGGTCCCCATGATTCAAGATCAGAAAGACGAATTAAAATCACTGGGTGCGAAGGTCTGTTACGTTCCAGCCACCAAGCTTGCCGTGGACGTTGCAGGAACGGATTTGGCCACCAATATGGCAATGTGTGGTGCCATTGTTGGAATTCTTGGTATACCCGATTTGAAATCCATGGAGCAATCGGTGAAGGAGCGTTTCTTGGGGAAGGGGTTTGTGGTCTCTGGGGGAACGGCCTCTTTGGATAACGTGATTGAAAGAAAATTTGCAAAGAAAGCGGAATTGGTTGCCAAGAACTATGCTGTTGTAAAGGCCGCATACGATTATGCCATAGAACATGGCTGGAACGAGTCGCGTCAGGAAGAACCTGCATTAGTCGGCTAGATTAAAGTAGGTCATTTAATGTTTTCTCCCCTGAAAGGGGAGGTTTGTCGGGGATCCGTTTATAATCCCCAGTCTCTGGAGGAAAGCATGTACGAAGTTGCAGATGTAGATATTGATATTTGTGGTTCAACCAGTTGTCGTCTTTGCACACAGTTTTGTCCAGAGTCGAATACCATTTTATTTGATAACAAGCGAAACTCGGCTTATATCGCTGTAGATCGGTGTAAGGGTTGTGAAATCTGTGTCGGCGTTTGCGATAATTTGGCAAAACATCATGCCATCAAAATGGTAACGATTACTTATCTGGAAAACCCATTTGAAATTCGCAACCACGGATTCACGGATAGTATTGTTCATTTAATTCCAGAAAACGGGAGCCCAAAGTAATTCGTTTTATAATGAGAGCAAAAGAATGCTGTCATTATGTGTGGGGTGCCTCTCTAAAAACCGTCACGTTGACTTCTTTTTTAGAAACTCAATATAATACAACCTTCAACAAGGTTTTTTACTAGACAGTTTCACAAAAGGGTCAATATACTCATGCCACTCCATGCAATACTTCGGTCTTATTCATGGGTGATTCATTGTGGTCTGATTGCGATGGGCGCCTATCTTTTGGCTGATACTGCCAATTTTTTTGTCGCGTCACGTCTGCTCAAAACGCCTTCGGAAAACTCATTTCCCTTGGATCAAAACAAAACCCGCTTTATTTCCTCCAACAATGAGAAACACAACTATCGCTCGATTGTGAGCGGGGATATCTTTGCTCCGGCGACGCCAGAGGCGGTTCCCGTTAAGTTTATTCCCACTGCCCTGCCGCCGCCGATGCCAATTGTTCCGTTGCCACTTCCGCCCCCGCCTCCGGTCATCATTGCGCCACCAAAGGCTCCTTTGAATTTAACCCTGATTGGAACGGTTATTAGTGCGGAAGGCCCTGCCCAGTCCTATGCCGTGATCGAAGACGGCCGAACACGCAGGCAGTATATCTATCGGATCGGAGATTTTTTGCTGCCAGACGCAAAGTTAAAATCAATTCAACGGTCGCGCGTGGTGATCTCACGCGGAGAGGGAGAGGAAGACGATATTTTGGTGACGGCACTTTCAGGACTCAAGGAAGGGACAACCGCACCCGAACGCGGAATGATTCCGCCTCCTTCGTCGCGGGATCGGGATCGGTCGCATAACGAGGGTATTCGGCAAATATCAAATGGACGGTGGATGATGGATCGGCGGGAGGTGGATGACGCAGTGCAAAACTTGCCGGAACTATTGACGAAGGCACGGGTCGTTCCTAATTTTACCGATGGCAAACCGGATGGATTTCGCATTTATTCTATTCGACAGGATTCGCTTTACGAGAGAATCGGTCTTCAAAACGGCGATATATTAAAGCGGGTTAATAATATTGATGTGGGGAATCCCCAGAATTTTTTGGAGGTCTTTGAGCGTCTGAAAGGGGAACGGCATATTCGGGTTGAATTAATCCGAAATAATAAAGAAGAGACATTTAACTATGACATACAATAAATACAGGAGGAGTGCATTGATGAGAAAATATTTTATTTATTTTGTGACCTATTTTTTCCTATTTTCTTCCATGACGGTCTATGGACAGGCGCCGGAGACTCCCGAGACGCCACGTCCAACAAACCCATCGGATAAAATGGTCTCTCTTGATTTTGACAATGTGGACTTACCGGTCTTGGTCAAATTTATCAGTGAATTGACCGGCAAGAATTTTGTGATTGATGAACAGGTGCGCGGTAAGGTCACGATTTTCTCTCCGGTAAAAATCCCGACCAGTAAAGCCTATGAGGTTTTTATTTCCGTTTTGGAGATGAAGGGCTTTACCGTAATTCAAACAGGCGCGGTTTATCAAATTCTTCCGTATGCCGCTTCTCCACCCAGCCGATCCACCCATATCTACACGCTTCAAAACACATTGGCAGAAGAGGTCGCGCAAACACTGACCGCTTTGGTTTCTCGATCTGCAACCCCGATGCGTCCCAAGTCCAAGCCCTCTGATGAAATTACTGGAACCGTTCAAATTATTACCGATAAGACAACCAATCGGTTGATCATGACGGCATCTGATGAGGATTATCTAATTATCGAGAAGCTGTTAAAAAGTTTGGATATCAAGCGGCGGCAGGTTTATGTCGAAGCAATCGTTATGGAAATGAAAGAAGACAAAAACAGAGAGGTTGGACACGATTTTGGCGTTCTCGGTGGAGGAAATCCGGGTCAGGATCTTTCTATATTAGGAAGCTTCAATAGTGCTGCAAATGGGCTTTTCGCGTTGGCAACCAGCCTGGGGGCCGCGACCGCGACTTCAACGCTTGGTTTTAAGATTGCGCCAGTGAACGTGCGCTCCATCCTAAACCTATTGGATGAAAACAGCGGCGTGAATATTCTCTCTACACCTCAAATTCTAACCAGTGATCGGCAAAAGGCGGAGATTTCCGTTGCTCAAAATGTTCCGTTTCCGGGGGCAACCACCAACGTGGCAGGAGGAAGCCAGACGACAACCATTGAACGAAAAGATGTTGGAATTATTTTTCGATTGACCCCGACCATTATGGACAGCAATCAGGTGAAGATGGATCTTTATCAAGAAATCTCTTCTGTTTTGGGATCAGACAAAGACTTAGGGCCAACAACCGCAAAACGTTCTGCCAATACGACCGTAACCGTGCGTGATGGTCAGACCGCGGTGATTGGCGGGCTGTTGGGGGATAAAGTGACTGTCACAGAACGGAAAATTCCACTGCTTGGAGATATTCCTATTTTAGGATATTTATTCAAAACAAAGACAAAAAAAGTTGATAAAACAAACCTCATTATTCTTGTGACCCCGCATATTGTTCCAGACGATGGAGATACCATGTTCCAGAACATGCTCAATAAACGGGTTCAAGAGTCGTTAAACTTTATGAAAGATAGCAAACTCATTGAAGGAAAAGATAAAACAAAAGCGTTCCTCAATGGCCTGGTCAACGTCCCAGAGGGTAGCACCCCCCGGCGGGAGTGAGGGGGGTAGCACCCCCCACGGCGTAATGAGTCGCCTCGATGGGCGCCTAAAACCAAGTCTTACACAGGAAAACCTGTCCCCCTTAATTTAATGAATGTAGGGGGCGACCTATGTGTCGCACCCACAAGGCTCTTCCGTATGCGAAAAAAAATAGGACAATTTTTTATCGAGAAGTTTGGACTTCAGCAAGCCCTTCTTGATGAGGGGCTTGCCCTTCAAAATGGAAAGGCAACGACGCCTACTTCTGGGGCAAAAGAACGGATTGGGGAGATCATGGTCCGCCTCAAATATCTCTCTGAAGAGGCCGTGATTGAATCCCTTGCAATGCAATGGAACTTGCCCTATACCCCGACGATTAACGTCAGCGAAATAGATACCGCACTCACGCAATCGGTTCCAATTGCCTTTGCCAAGAAACATCTGATTCTTCCATTTCAGCGCGTTGGAAAATCCGTTCAGGTGATTACTTCTGATCCACTCAATCAAACGGCCATTGACGATCTGCGTCTTTTTCTAAAGTCGCCCATTTCTGTGATTGCAGCTCCTTCCAAGGTGATCCTAAACCGCATCCATAATATTTATGAGCAGATGACCGACACCGCCGAACAGGCAATCTCCGATCTTTCAGATGGCAGCACCTCCGAAATTGCCGATCCGCGTTTTACCGACATGGAAGATTTGTTGGATACCAACGACGAAGCCCCCATGATTCGGTTGGTCAACTCGATTCTCTTTGAGGCATCCAAGCAACGGGCATCGGATATTCACATCGAGCCTTTCGAAAAAGAGGTGTCCGTGCGGTATCGGATTGACGGGGTTCTTTATCCAATTCTAACCGTACCCAAGCGGCTACAAGCCTCACTCATCTCGCGTATCAAAATTGTGGCTGATATGAATATTGCCGAAAAGCGGTTGCCACAAGACGGCCGCATCAGTACCCGAATGGGTGGACGAGAAATTGATATTCGTGTCTCCAGCGTTCCGATCGTTCATGGAGAACGAATGGTGCTTCGTTTGCTCGATAAAACGTCGCTTTTAATCACACTGACTCAAATCGGCCTTTCAAAAGAATCGCTTGACGCGCTTTCCAGCATTATCGAACGAACACATGGTATTTTTCTGGCGACCGGACCAACGGGAAGCGGAAAAACGACCACGCTCTACGCCGCACTTCAAAAGATAAACTCGACTGATAAAAATGTAATCACCATTGAAGACCCAATCGAATATCAATTAAAGGGCGTCGGACAAATTCAGGTAAATCCAAAAATTGATCTGACATTCGGGAATGGTCTCCGGTCTATTTTAAGACAGGACCCTGATATTATTATGGTCGGAGAGATTCGAGATGTAGATACGGCACAAATCGCCATCCATGCCTCCCTCACAGGGCATTTGGTTTTATCTACGCTGCATACAAACGATTCGGCTGGAGCCATCACTCGTCTTTTGGATATGGGCGTTGAACCGTTCTTGATCTCTTCGTCGGTGCTGGGCATTGTCGCACAGCGATTGGTGAGATTGCTTTGCAAAGCCTGTAAAACTTCCTACGTCCCGACATCAGAGGAGTTGGAAAAACTGGGCGTGAAACAAAAGGTCGCCGTATTTTATCGCACAGTGGGATGCCCCGCTTGTATGAATACCGGCTATCGCGGCCGCATCGGAATCTACGAACTCTTGTTGATGACCGACGAAATCCGATCACTCGTTTTAGCCAAAGCCGATGCCAGTCAGATCAAGGCGAAGTCGGCATCCAGAGGCATGCTGACCCTGCGGGAAGAAGGTATTGCGAAAGTCATTGCAGGAGAAACAACCACAGAAGAAATCCTCCGCGTCACCCACGACGAACTGGCGGCACGGCCGCCTGCGGGGACGACTGCTCCGCAGTCTTAAGCCCTCCCGTTGGTCGGTCTGACAGGGGACATCTTTCCCTTAAGTTACAGGGAGGTTGGTGGCACGGACATCCCCACCAATCTGTTAGTTTACACCCCGACCAACGGAAGGGGTTAAGACTGCGGAGCAGTCGTTTTCGGAGTCAGCCGAGCTGCCACTTCGCAGGTGAGTGCTCCATGATGCAATTTCACAACAATCATTTCAGAAATGGCCACCTCTGCACTATCCCGAATCATGACGAGAGAGCCTACTTTCTGCACAATGCTATAACCCCGACCTAAAATACGAAGCGGACTTAAAAGATCAAGACGATTGATCACCCCCTCCAATACACCCTGACGCATTGACACAATTTTACTTCTGACAGCATCAAGCCGATTATTCAGGAAACGCGCCCTTTGCTTTGCGTGCGCGATTTGAACCACCGGATTGTAAGAACCCAAAAGCCGCCCGATCGTCTGAAGTCGTCTGCTCGCCTCTCTTATTTTTTCGGGCAGCGCCATTTCAAGACGATCACAAATACGCTCAAATCGTTCGATCTGCTTTTCAATATCGTGCGCAATCTTCTCTGCGGCCACAGAAGGAGTTGCAGCACGAAAATCCGAAACCCAATCGGCAAGCGTTGTGTCGGTCTCATGGCCAATCGCGGTCATGACGGGAATCTCCGATTTGAAAATCGCGCGGGCAACCGCCTCTTCGTTAAAAGTCCAAAGATCCAAAAGTGATCCGCCGCCACGCATCAGCACAATTAAATCAATTTTGTTTTTAATATTGGTTTGATTCAGATCAGAGAACGCACGAATAATATCAGAGGCGGCCTGTTCTCCCTGAACCAACACCGGGACAATCAAGAGGGAGACGGGGGTTTCTCTTTCGGAAATAATTCGCAGAAAATCTTGCAATACCGCGCCGGTCGAGGAAGTAATTAACGCAATCTTTCTCGGAAATGCGGGAATCGGTTTTTTATGCCGTTCATCAAAAAGCCCTTCTCGCATCAGGCGCTCTTTGAGTGCTTCATACGCCGCCATCAGCGCGCCAATCCCATTTGGCTCAATGGAATCAACGATGATCTGATATTCCCCTCGCGCCTCGTAAATCGTGAGATGGCCACGAATCAAGACCGATTCTCCTTCTTTCGGAAGATACCGAGCGCGGGAAAAAGAGCGAAAAAGAACCGCTTTGATTTGCGCGGTTTTGTCTTTCAAAATAAAATAACAATGCCCTGACGAGGGGATTTTCAGACTGGAAACCTCGCCTTCTACCCAAATATCAGAAAAGGCCGTTTCGACTTCATTGCGAAGCGCAGCGGTTAACTCATCAACCGTTAAAATTTTCTTAGTCAATGTTAGGTATCGGTTCCGATAGACTGGTTAAGCCTTGCAAATAGGTCCACTCTTCAAAAGGCCCGCCGCGACGCACCGAACGAAAATAAAGATCTCCCCAGATGGCGGCAATTTGATGAATCGCCTCGTGACGAGACTCTCCTTTTGCCAGTAGGCTTTTTAGCGCGATGCCCACTTCAATCGGATCATCGGCATCCAACTGTTTTTCAATCATCACATGCAATCCAACATGAACCAATGGATTAACAACATATCCATTGACTTCCTGCGGCTGAAAGGCAATCTCTCCTGCACTCCAAAAAGCGTTAAGCTCCGGATGCGCGGTCATCGTCTCCGCAATCAATGCCGCATCGCCCGTTAATGTTTCTTTGGCTTGCAGTCGCTCCCAGACCGATTTGTAAATTGCAGTTGCTTGTTTTGCAAAAAGATCAATCATCGTTTTTCTCCTAATGTATTTCTAACGCAGTAGGGGCGAACGGCCGTTCGCCCTTACTATAGAAGTTGGGCTTCAAATAATTTCGCATAGACCCCCTTTTCCTTCATGAGGGTATCGTGATTGCCCGACTCCACGATTCGGCCATACGCCAAAACCAAAATGCGATTTACTTTCCGAAGCGAGGAAAGACGATGCGCAATAATCAGCGTCGTGCGGTTCGCAAAAAGATTTTGCAAACCCTTTTGTATCTCTCCCTCGGTTTCCGAATCAATATTCGATGTCCCTTCATCAAAGACGATAATCGGCGGGTTTTTTAGAAATGCCCTTGCTATCGCAATGCGTTGTTTTTGGCCGATTGAAAGTTTGACGCCGCGTTCTCCAACATGCGTTTCGTACTGATTGGGAAGTTGTTCGATAAAATCGCTCGCGCAGGCCGTGCGCGCGGCCTCTTGAATTTCAGCGAAAGTCGCGTGCGGCCTGCCATAAGCAATATTGTCTAATACGGTGCCATTAAAAAGAAACGGCTCTTGACGGACAAAACCAAATTGATTTCTCAAATGATGAATGCTCATGTTCCGAACATCGTGGCCGTCAATCGTAATCGTCCCTTCTTTCGCGTCATAAAAACGTAACAGCAAAGAGATGGTGGTGCTCTTCCCGCTTCCCGTCGCTCCCACCAGCGCAACTGTTTCTCCTGGCGCAATTTTAAAATCCAGATTTTCAAGAACGGGCTTTCCCAGAATATATTGAAATGAGACGCAATCAAAATCAATCGCCCCAGTCAATCGTTCTTGCGCGGCGACGGGCACGGGCACTTCAGAAACGGTTGGCTTTGTATCGAGTAATTCAAAAATTCGCTCCGCAGCAACCAAGGCATGTTGTAACATGTGGTTGATCGCGTGCACTTGATTGATCGGCGTATAAAAAATAACCGCATACGAAAGAAACGCAACCAATTCCCCAATGGAAAGAACCCCAGCCGAAACGAGATTTGCGCCAACGCCTAAAATAAGAATGGTTCCAAGTGCGCCAAACATGACCATCGCGGGCGAATACAGTGACCAGATGCGCGCGACATTCAAACTCCCCTCGCAAAGTGCCCGATTGCGATCGGCAAACCGCTGCGCCTCGTAAGATTGGCGATTAAAGATCATCGTCTCTCGAATCCCAGAAAGCGCGTCCTGAAGAAACCCGTTGAGTCGCCCCCCTTCCAACCGCAGCGTTCGATAGCCCTGATGAAGATATTGCGTAAAAAAGAAGGCGGAAAAAATCAAGGGAACGATGGGGATCAATGCAACCAGCGCCAATCGCCACTCCAACACAAAGAGCAAAGTCGTTACGCCAAAAATCGTTAATCCGGCAATCAGCAGATGCTCTACGCCGTCAATAAAAATCCGCTCCATGTGCTCAATATCGTTATTGACCCGCGACATGATTTCTCCCGTTGCGTGATCATCAAAATAAGAAAGCGAGAGCCGTTGGACGGCGTTAAACACTTGATTGCGTATATCAAAAATAACATTTTGTTCCAGTGCGTTATTTAATCGAATTCGCGTCATGCTGGCAATTCCCCGGAAGAGAGCGATTCCCGTCATGGTAAAAACCAACACCATCAGAAGGCGCGGCTGATTCTTGCCAATCCCGTCATCAATCGCGATTTTAATGAGCCACGGGGGAACCAAATCTAAAAGCGTGGAAAGGGCGGCAATGCAAACCGTTCCTGAAGCCATTTTTCGATAGGGTTTGATATACGTTAAAACACGAAATAAAAACCGCCACGATGCCCCTTTGAAAAGAGAGTTTGATTTTTCTTCTGTTGGGGTGGCAGCTGCATCCATTGTCTTATCCAATCGGAACAGGAATAAAGGTGATAATCAGAAGGAGTAAGGACGCGGCGCCGAGCAAGCGATGTTTGAAATCCAGTGGAACCGCTTCGTCAAGCGTCGGTGGATGACGCACGCCAAAAAGAAGACCCATCGCAGCCCAAACATACCATCCACTCCATCCAATGGTTCCTAAAATAATCAGGACGATGACCATCGTGATGGAAAGAAATTTTTGATTCTTTCCCAGTAGCGCGTACGCAATATGTCCGCCGTCGAGTTGTCCAATGGGAAGCAGGTTCAGCGAGGTGACAAAAAGACCGATCCACCCCGCGAAGGCAACGGGGCTTAAAATAAGATCAAATCCCGGAGCCGGGGCCTTCGCCATGAGATGGGAAAGCAGCGTAAAGACCAAGGGATCTCCCAGTTTTATTCCAGATGCCTTTTCGACTTGGATGATTTCAGAGGAGTAAAGCCCAAAACAAATCGCGATAATGGCGATGCCAAATCCGGCGAATGGCCCGGCTGCGCCAATATCCAATAACGCTTTTTTTTGCATGACGGGCTCGCGCATCTGAATAAACGCGCCAAAGGTTCCGACCATCCCATAAGGAGGCCATGGGCCGGGAATAAAATAGGGCAAAGACGTTTTCACTCCATACACTTGCGCCGTGAGATAATGTCCCATCTCATGCACAAATAAAATCAACATCAACGTAAAAGAGAACGGAACCCCTTTCATGAGATCGGCAGGACGCTGTAGCGGGGAGCCTCCCTCTTGAACGCTTCCCGCTAAAAGCGTTGTGAGACACGTGAGAAGAAATAAAACGAGTGCGATTGCCTGTTGCGTTTTTTCTCGGGTGTCTGTTTTAACGACAATCTCTTCGTCCATGCGCTATGTCTCTTTGATGGGTCTGATATCACCGATTTCATAAAGGGGCAGGGCAATCCACTGTCCGTCGCTTTGAAGAAAAACTTCTTCTTCGCTGACATCGCTTAAGATGCCTCTGTAGGTTGATCCATGAAAATCAATCTCTACTTTTTTTCCTTTTAATGCTTGCAGTTTGTCCAAGACGCGCCTCCTAAACCGTCACGAGCAAACTTGCCCCGACGATAACGTCATCTCAGCCAAGATTTCCAGATGTCCCGTTTGAGGGAAAAGATCAAACGGTTGGACACGCAGCAAACGATACCCGCTGTTTAATAATTTATTCATATCCCTCACAAAGGCCGGTGGATGACAAGACAGGTACAATATTTTTTTCGGCGCAATCCGAACCGTTTCCAATATCTCCAGAGCGGTTAGCCCCGTGCGGGGTGGATCTAAAAAAACATTCGTATATTCGTGATAAGAAAGCCGAGCCAGCGCGCTTCCCCCTAAAGAAGTAATCATCTGAACATTCGACCGTTCAGCCGCATTTAAGTTCCATTCTGCGTCTTCTACCGCAATGGGGCTAGACTCAATCGCCGTGACCTTCGATGCGATTTCCGAAAGCGGCAACGTAAAAAACCCGGCACCCGCATGAAGCTCTAACCAACGCGTTTTTTCATCGTTTTCAGAGAATGCCCTAACCCCTTTGATCAATAGATCGAACATCGAGAAATTCACCTGAACAAAGGTGCGATCACTCACCCGCATCTTTTTACCCATAACAAGGTAGTCCAAAAAATCTTTTCCCAATTGAAACCGTTTTTTCACGCTATAGACAATAATCCCTTGAAGAGAAAATAAAGCGTTGCCGTTGCCTGCCGCGCGGGCTTCTTCAAAAAAGACGCTCATTTTCTCTTTGGAAAAGTGTCTACCGCTTGAATCATGAAAGACCAATAAAATAGCCCCTTCTACGGTGGATTGTATCTCCATCTGAAATTCTAGTGGAAGCGAATTGTCGTAGGCTTCGGAAAGAAGCCGTATCCCCTTTTCATTGAAAAAAGAAATGGCATGGTTGATCGGGGGAATCATTAGCGGACAACTTTCAATCGGAACCACTTCATGACTTCCTGCGCGATAAAAACCAATGCGACCATTTTGTATATTAAATTGCCCCCGAAGGCGGTAATGAAACGGCATCGGAGATGCGATGATCGGGAGCGTTTCAAACGATTCTTTTTGTTTGATTTGTCGCATCCACTCCGAAACGACTTCGTTTTTATGAGATGATTGTCCTGGCTCTGAAAGATGTTGCAGCTGACATCCGCCGCATGTTTCAAAAACGGGGCAAACAGGAGAACGGCGTTCTGGTGCGGTTGTTAATCGTTTTTCAATGATCGCTTCGTCGTAATCTTTTTTAGCGCGGACGATTTTAACATCGGCCTGCTCTCCGGGAAGGAGATAGGGGACAAAGACGGCTTTCCCTTGATCGCTACGGGCAATGCCCTTTCCCCCGTAAACTAATTTTTGGATCGTCAGGGAAGGAATGATTTTATCTGGCATGATGATAGGGAGAAGCGGATGGCAGGAGGCATGGCAATGTCATGCCTCCGCAATCGTTTTATAAACGGCCTTTAGCCGAAAAGCCCCGCTGGGGCATGACCGGAACTGGCCATAAAGAAAAGCATCGGAATGGAGAGCGCAAAATTCGTTCGCGATGCCAAGAAGGCCAATCGCGCTGCTTTGGCTTTTTCTTCCGGAGTTGCGGAAACGAGACCAATGACCTTTTGCTGATTCGGCCAAATAATCAACCAGACATTCAGAAACATAATAGTTCCAAGCCATGCGCCCATGCCAATGACGGCATCTGGCCCTTGCAACGTAAAGGCATTAACAACACGCGGCCCCAATAGCCCAAGGCCAAAAATCCATGTCGCCAAAGCACTATACCGAAACCAAAATAATGCGTTGGGAACTAAATTTTTGAATACTTCGGCCTTGGCTTCCGGCGTCGTTGCCTTTAAGAATGGAATCTGAACAAGATTAAAATAATACAAAATGCCAATCCAGACAATCCCTGCCAAAAAATGTCCCCATCGAAAAATAAGCCCTACTGTTTCCATAGATTCTCCTGCATGATAGTAAAAGATTGTATAACTAAACCAGTGCCTTTACGACAAAAAAAAGGACGACCGTCAGTCCAAATCCCAATGCGATTGCGCCGGCAATGGTGTCAAGTGGGTTCTTCATATTTACTCCTTAAAAACAATTGAGAAGAAGATCAGAAAAAAGGAATGATACAAGAAGGGCTTCGTATATGTCAATCCGAACACGGGCGGAGGTGGCACGACGCTACCGCAGCTATTCCCGCGCGCCCCATTTCAGGCGCCACAACGTGGCGACTCAATCCCGCTGGAGGCCGTGCCTCCC
>JBBTIN010000016.1:0-40473 GCA_038059935.1 Nitrospirota bacterium | reverse complement strand
CCCATTTCAGGCGCCACAACGTGGCGACTCAATCCCGCTGGAGGCCGTGCCTCCCCCTAAAGCATCTCTTCGTTGATAAAGATCGCCGCCTTTTTCTTCATCTCCAGTGTATAAGCGCGCAACGCCTTCTCCTGTTTTTGAGCCAGCACTCTTTCTTTTTCCTGATTCAAATCCGGCGGCTTTCTCATCTCGATCTCTGTCAATTCAGACGGGGTTAGCGTCGCAGATTGATTGATGATTTTTTTCGCCTTGCCGACAATCAACTGTTGACGCTCCTGCAACTCGAATTTTTCCGCCGACAGTTTCTCTGACGCTAAAATACGCCGATAAAATTCTGGATTAAACTTCCCATCTTTCTGAAAGCTCGGCATCTTCAAAATTGCTTCTTGTAACTCCGAATCGGTCGCTTCGATCCCCATTCGTTTTGCTTCCTGAATCCACAATCGCTCTTCCACCATCAGATCAATGACCTGCTTGGGAAAACCCTTTTCGTTAAACTGATCCTTAAACATCTTTCGATAGAAACGCGCCATATTCTTGTACACCCGCCGATACTCTTGCACGGAAATCTTCTCTTCGCCCACTTCGGCGACAAACTCCTCATGTTCTGTGGACTGATTTCCAACCACAACCATAGAGACCACAAACGTAATCGCCAACGCCCCGATAATGATACGAAGCGGCCAGGGTTTCTCGACCGCCCATTCTCGAACTAATCGCAACATTTTTTTATCCTACTTTCCGCAGCGGACGTTCCGCTAATAGATTGACTAAACGATCGGGGCAATTGGTAAAAAGACCGTCCACCCCGATCCCGATAAACTGTTTCATCCGATCCACCTCGTCCACCGTATAGGAATAGACAAGAAACCCTCTCCGATGAATCTGTTCGACACGCCGCTTTGTTATTAGTTTTTTGGACAGATGAAGCGAGAACGCGTCCATTTTTGTTGCCTTCTCAAACACATCCGCCCCCATTTTCTTTTCGACAAGATACCCGATTTTAATTGACGAATCAAGGGATCGAATAGCAAACAGCGCGCGCGCGTTAAACGCAGAAATCAAGACGCGGCCTTGCGCGTTGTGTCGGTAGACCTCATCTAATAAAAGATGCGGGCGAATCGCTTTCATCTCTAGATTCAAAAGAAAATTTGGAGGTGTGTTCTCGATGACCTCTGACAACGTGGGAATGCGCTCTTTTTGGCCTGCATTAATTTTTCGAATTTCTTTGTAGGTTAATGTGTTGATCCGATCCGGCCGATTCGCAATCCGAGACAAATTCGCGTCATGAAAGATAATCGGGACGCCGTCTTTGCTTTCTCGAAGATCACATTCAATGCCATCGGCCCCGATTGTGACGGCAGTTTGAAAGGCAAGCAATGTATTTTCCGGAGCATCGTTTGCAGCCCCGCGGTGCGCCCAATTGATAAAGCGATTAAACATCATTCCCCGATTTTGCTTTTTGTCCCGAATGCGATGCCAACCCCGCCCGATCCATCGCCATCTTTTTCACCGTCACCAAATCGGTCTTCCCTGTTCCTAATGTGGGAAGCGCCTCTATCTGATGAATATTTTCTTTTTTGGGTATCCAAAGTTTCGGAAGATCACTTTTAGATAATCGCTCCCAAAGCATTTCGGGCGCAACATCCGGATGGACATAAAAAATAACAAGCCGCTCCCCCTTTTGCTCGTCCGGCACAGCGGTCACGACAGAAACCACATCGCCTAATAGATCGTTGACGACCGCTTCAATTTTAATATGCGGAACCATCTCGCCGCCGATTTTGCTAAAACGTGAAAGCCGATCCGTAATACGGATAAATCCATCCTCGCCGATCAAACCAATGTCGCCGGTGACATACCAGTCCCCGCGTAAAACCTCGGCCGACTTTTTTGGATTGTTGAGATACCCAATCATCCGATTCGGCCCTTTCACAAGGAGAAGCCCCTCCTGATCGGAAGGAAGTGGTTTGCCAGTTTCCAGATCAACAACCCGAGCCACAACACCCGGTATCGGATGTCCAACCGTTCCAAATTTAACCCCGGCCTGATGCTCGTCCCCATGCGTTACGTTTTGTACATTCGCTGAAACAATCGGCCCCATCTCGGTGCAGCCGTAGCCCTCTAACAAGTCCAAGCCGTATTTTTCTTTGAATGCCGTAGCAACAGATTCACGCAGTTTTTCCGCGCCGACAATGGCATATCGAAGCGACGAAAATTCTTCCGCCGTGCATCGCTTCATATACATTGCATAAAATGTTGGGGTGCTGATCAAAATCGTTGCTTTGTATTTTTGTGTCATCTCGCCAATGGTTTTCGCATCGGTCGGATTGGCATGATAAACCGCGCCAAACCCAGATAACAAAGGAAACATCAGCGTTCCCGTAAATCCAAATGAATGAAAAAACGGCAAGACCCCCATCATTCGATCGGCTTCCCCCACCCAGAAAATTTGATCCAGTCCTTCAATATTGGCCAGAATATTATGATGCGAAAGCATAATGCCCTTGGGGGCTCCACTGCTTCCACTGGAAAAAATCACCGTGGCCAAGGCGTCAGAGCGTTTTTCCGAATCTCGATACAAGGCACAAAGAAGAGCCGTCGGCAGGACTGTGGCAAAAACGGCGGTGATGATCTTGGAAACCGGCGTCATTTCCTTCATGATCTCCTCGAGAAAGACCATGCCTTCCATTTCTTCCAGTTTGGCCTTGGCCAGAAAAAGTCGAGAGGTAAGTACCACCTTAATGTTGCATTGCTGGATTGCAGAGGCCATCCCCTCGCGCCCCGTCGTAAAATTGATATTGACCGGAACCTTGCCGGCAAGCAGCACGGCCATATTCGAAAGCGCGCCACCGACCGATGCAGGAAGCATAATGCCCACCATCTCATCTTTTGCACATTGCTTTCGAAGAAAGCGCGCAAGGAGCAGACTGCCAATCAACGCCTTTCCATAAGTCAGTTCTTTTCCGGTTGAATCCGCCATCGCAAATTCCGACCAATGCCGCTTGGCCGTTTGGATAAATCGCAGATTCAGCAAATCATCTGACGTTCGCCGATATTGCGCCGCGGTGCATCCTAATTCTAAAATTGCCGAGCGCACTTCGCCCACCGTTGCCGTCGCCGGTAATGGCGCGCCAAAGGAGACCGTTGCGGGATAGGGCAGTTGCTCCGGAATCTTCCAGAAAAACTTTTGATCTTTAAAACTAAAGATACTGCCCCAAAGCCGATCCAACTGCACGGGAATAATGGGGACATCCAATCCTTTGACAATCCGAGTGAAACCCGCCTTAAAAGGCAAGAGGTTCCCTGTCCGGCTGATCGCCCCTTCGGCAAAGATACAGACCAAGTGCCCTTGCACCAGAGCTTCCCGCGCGTCCGCAAGCGAGGCCACCATCGCCCGCCGATCCTGGCTTGATACGGGGATCGCCTTCATCAGTTTGAAAAACCAGTGTAGCCCCTTCATTTCATAATAGGGCCGATAAATCATAAACCGAATAAATCGCTGTATACACGCGGCAATCAGCAATCCGTCCACATGGGAGATATGATTGCATACCAATAGTGCAGGCCCGCGAATGGGAATATTCTCCTGACCGACAATGCGGATTTTATAAACCGTGTGTGTCAGTATCCACAGAATAAATCGAATTAAAAAATCAGGCAGAATCCGCATGATATACGGGATGACCGCCAGCGTAAAGAATCCGAAAATAAGAATGATCCGATCAAGTGGTATCTGAAGGCGGTCTCGACATATCCAAAAGACGCCGGAGGCCAACAAAACGCCACCCATGCTGAGAAAGTTTGAGGAGGCAATCAATCGTCCCGCTTCCTGATGACCGCTTCGTTGCTGTAAAAAGGCGTTGAGCGGAACAATGAATATTCCCGCCGAAAATCCCAAAAAGATCAGCACGATCATGGCCCCGGCATAAGAGGACGACATTGCAACCAAAAGCAGCGAGAAAACACCCATTCCAGCGGCACCGAGCGGCACCAGACCCAACTCGACTTTATCGCCAGAGAATCGTCCTGCGGCCATGCTGCCAAAGCCAATACCCAACGCCAGAGCGGTCACAAGCAGTCCAGTCTGAAAGCTATCTACTTTGAGGACTTCCTTTCCGAAAAGAAGAATAACCATTTGAAAGAGCGCGCCTAAAAACCAGAAGTAAGTCATGCCCATCACGGTGAGCCAAAGGGGCTTGTCTTGGTAAAGATGCCGGATGCCGACTATAATTTCGCCCCAGGGGTTGATCTGAAACGGCTTTGTGATGGTGGGAGAGGGGACCTTCGCAATCCAGAAGCTTGCCAAGAACCCGAGAACGGCAATCGCGGTCAGCGCAATGCCGATCCAGACCAATTGATCTTTCCATATTGTAAATAAGACGCTGCCGATAGCGGTTCCCATGATGATGGCGAGAAATGTGGTCATTTCCACAAGGCCGTTGGCGCGTGAGAGGTCGCGATCGGGCAGCATTTCGGGCAAGATGCCATATTTTGCGGGGCTAAAAAGGGTGGACTGAAGGGCGATGAGAAACAAGACGAATAGCATGAAATCGCTTCGGCCTGATAGGAGGGCGAAGGTGCCTAACCCCATGGTTAAAACCTCCATGCTGTTTGTAACAATGAGTACAGTGCGTTTATTAAAGACGTCGGCCAGATGGCCTGCGTATCCAGAAAAAAGAAGAAACGGAATGATAAAGACGGCACCGACTAATGAGAGTTCTCGGCTGCCTCCGCCTGCGTCTGTGGCTGCGGCCACGGCGAACATGGAGAGAACGATCTTGTAGACGTTATCGTTGAATGCCCCTAGAAATTGCACGAAGAGGAATGAAGAAAACCCGCGATTTTTCAGTAAGTCTTTATAGTTTCCAGATGCCATGGTTTTTCGCTCCCCTACGATATTGCGACTACGGAGAGACGGTCGCCCCTACAAAACACCCCCTCTTCTACACGATGTTTGTGTAAAAAACAATGTTTAGACAAAACCGATCACGGATGAATTCCCCTCCTTAACTAAGGAGGAGGAGGGTAAGAAAGAACAAACTGCTAAAAGAGGACATTTCTATTTGTCACTGACAAGAGGAAAAGTTGGATTTGGCATTTGAGGCGTCAAGTGATATGATCAATACGTGTCACAGATAGATCGCATCAAGGAAACGCTTATATGGCTAAAAGTTGTCTTCGTTGCACTTGTTGCAATTGACGTATCTCTGATTGCATGACTGGCGCAAAATTTTCGCACAGCGCAAGACGTTATTGTGGTGCTTGCCCTTCTTGCCGTTATTGGCATGACAGTTGGCATCGTTGCTGTTAACCATGCGGCGTTTCGCCGTATTGCACAGTTGGAGAACCTATAATGCTCTGGGCTTTAATTGCCGCTGTTGTTGTCTTCATTGGTGGCATGCTGCTCGTCGCCTACGAAGCGTCAACTTCGGGTTTAAAATAGCACTCAACAAGCCACTCAATCCGACCAGATAAAGCGTGGCATTTTTGGGCGGAAACTGTTTGCAGCGGGTTAGTTTGGTCGTCGGCTATACCCTAAAACCGAAAAAACAGCCCACAGAACCGCAAAAGACCCTAAGACATGCTTGATGCTGTGTCCACTCACGACACCTGTCGCATTGTAAATGGATTTGTCGAAGTACTCCACCACTTTGGCCAAGGCGTAGGTCCCCAATGCACCCCACAGCCATGGAGCACGCAGGCCTTTGCCGCTATAGATCATGAGCATCAACGGGATCAGGAGCATCGGCAGAAACTGTATAACCCCGTATGCCCTGAGGTCCCCTTGGCCTTGGCTCTCGGACCAGTACCAATATCCGACTGCGGCCACACCAGCGAGGACCAACGGCCACAAAATGACACGGCCGCCTTGTTCCGAAATGCGGTCGTGAACAACCATCGAGAAGAGCGCCATAAAGGCGATTGTCATCGGTACCCGATCCCAGACCAGTGCCGGCGTTGAGGGAGAATAGTGATAATAGGCCGAACCGAAGCTAACCCAAACCACCCCAATACAGAACACGAGGTATGCACAGCGGGGCGAGGAGGGTGGCAGCCGCGATAACATGCGTAGTCCAAAAGCACCGACAAGCCCGAACGGGAGATTGGAGAATACGTTCAAGAAGTTTGGGATTCCGAAGCCTGTTCTGCTGTCCGCGAACGCATGATAGGCCGGGTCTTGGGGAAGTGGCGCGATTTGTGGGTTTGCGTCTCCCTGATCCCTATGATAAACTTTCGGCAATTAAGATGCCGTCACCTCAAAAAAGTTCAGCAGTGGAGATGGCAGGGGTATTCCTCTTTCTCATGGGATGCCTCCTCGCCATCAGCCTCTTTACATATCATCCAACCGATCCGTCTCTCTCAACCTTTGCGACGAGCCCCGTTGTCCAAAACGCAATCGGAAAATTCGGTGCGGTCATCTCCGATCTCTTCTTTCAACTGATTGGGATTGGCGCCTATCTACTCCCCCTCTTCGTTTGCACCATCGGAATCCGAGCACTTCAGACTGCGCCGGAAAAAACATCAGGCCTTAAAAAACTGGGATATGCCGTGCTGATGCTACTCGTTTGTGCATGGGCCGATCTGCTCTTTCAATCTTCCGATGCCATTAATCTCAAAGGTGGCACAATCGGCTATTCGATCAATCAAACGCTGATCGAATATTTTGCGCACACAGGAACTTATGTGTTGCTCTTCTTTTTTTCAATATCAGGGATTATGCTGGTCTCCCCATTTTCCCCGGGACAGATTTTTGAACGATCTGCCGAAACCGCCGCTCTTTTCCTTGAATCCATCAAGGCACGGTTTCCAAAGAAACGACGTCGTGATGTTCCCGTTGCTGCTTCCACTCTACAGGAAGATGAACCCGATTCTCTCTCTAATGATGAAATGGAGACCTACGAGAACGATGAGAGTGCCGATGTCTCGATGGCGAATCCATATGATAATGATCCGATGGCGGATCAATATGACATTGAAGCGGATCCGGTCTTTGAAGAGGGGGTCTATCAGATTCCTCCGTTATCACTTTTATCCGATCCGCCGATCTATACAAAAAAAGTAACGCCGGAAGAGCTTAACGCACAAGCCCAAATTTTAAAAAGAAAATTATTGGACTTTGGCGTATCGGGCGAAGTGAAAGAGATTCATCCGGGACCTGTCGTCACGTTGTTTGAATTTGAACCCGCACCGGGAATCAAGCTCAATAAAATTACGACATTGGCGGACGACCTGGCGCTCGCAATGCGCGCGCTTCAGGTGCGGATTGTTCCGCGCATTCCGGGAAAATCGGTTGTCGGCATTGAGATTCCAAATCGAACACGCGAAGAGGTGTTTCTGAAAGAAATTTTGGCCTCCCCTTCATTCGCAAAGATCGGCTCAAAACTGCGTCTTTCCTTTGGTAAAGATATTTTTGGGACACCCGTTGCGGCCGACATGGCCGAGATGCCACATCTTTTAATGGCAGGCTCTACTGGCTCCGGAAAAAGTGTCGGGTTAAATAGCATGATTCTTTCCATCCTTTTTTCGGCCAAGCCCACCGAGGTCAAACTACTTCTCATTGATCCGAAAATGTTGGAGTTGTCTCTTTACGAGGACATTCCGCATTTGATTTCCCCGGTTATTACGCGCCCCAAGGCCGCATCCGAGGCGTTACGAAAAATGGTTATTGAAATGCAAAGACGCTACGAATTATTGGCCGAAATGGGGGTTAGGAATATCAACGCGTACAACAAGCTTTTTGATAATCCGCCGGTCGTACGACCCCCTAAATCGCAATCCTTGTTCAATGCCACCTCGGAAGAAGACAGCACGCTTCCAGCCATTGCGATGCCGCCGCTTGCCCGGCTTCCTTATATTGTCGTTTGTATTGACGAGCTGGCGGATCTGATGGTCGTCGCCTCGCGCGATGTCGAAGAATCTATTGGTCGGCTTGCTCAAATGGCACGTGCCGCGGGGATTCATCTCATTTTGGCCACACAGCGTCCATCGGTGGATGTGCTGACCGGCGTGATTAAGGCCAATTTTCCGGCGCGGATCGCGTACGCGGTCATATCCAAAACGGATTCTCGAACGATTCTGGATGCCAACGGCGCGGAGCAACTGTTGGGAAAAGGGGACATGCTATATATGTCGGGTGGAAAGCTGCTTCGGATTCATGGCGCTTATGTCTCGGAGGAAGAGGTGAAGCGGGTCGTCTCGTTTATTAAGGAGCAGGCCAAACCGCACTACGAACAGATATTCTCTTTATCCGAAGATTCAACAGCCGAGGGCGGAACATTTAATTCCGATGTGCGTGATGAACTTTATGAAACCGCACGCGATTTGGTGCTAACGACGGGACAAGCCTCCGCCTCGTTCATTCAGCGCAGGATGCGGGTGGGATACCCGCGTGCGGCGCACTTGGTTGAGATGATGGAAGCCGATGGGGTTGTGGGACCTGCGATTGGCAGCAAGCCCAGAGAGATTTTGCTGAAGAGAAATCCAGATGTGCACACGCACAACGCGTTTACAGAGTAGTGTGATGTGGAGCACAACCCCCTGCCCCCCTTTATTAAGGGGAAATAACAACCCCCTGCCCCCTTTGTTAAGGGGAAATAACAACCCCCTGCCCCCTTTGTTAAGGGGGAATAACAACCCCCTGCCCCCTTTGTTAAGGGGGAATAACAACCCCCTAACCCCCTTTGTTAAGGGGGAATTCCAGTCTTTATTCCCCCCTAGCAAGGGGGGGGAGGGGGGGTGTTGTAATAAATTATTCACCTTTGGCTTTTCGATTTTCCTCTGGCTATTCCCCGCGCTCGCCTTTTCTGAGTCGTTGCAAAAAACAATTCAAATCCTGCAAGAGACCTATCAAAAGATAAACGATATCGAGGCTCATTTTACCCAAGCAGTCACGTTTGAAGGTTTTGATTCTTCCTCTGAATCAACGGGGAAAGTTTTCTTCAAAAAGAATAAGACCGACTCCCGGAAAATGCGATGGGATTACGCCAAGCCTGCATTGCAACAAATCTTTATTGATGGGGAAACCCTGATGCAATATACCCCGCAAAATCAGCAGGTGATTCGATCCGTGCTGGGAAAGCAGACCGGACTTCCGATTGATCTTTTTTTCGAAATGGAAAAGATCGAACAGATTTTTTCTATTGGGCAACCCGATAAAAATATTTTACTATTAAAACCGAAGGAAAGGGGATCAAAGATTATTGAAATGCGAATCACGTTAGCCCCCTTGCCGAAGGTCGGCGGGCTTTTTATTCAGAAAGTGGATCTGCTTGAGGAAAACGGGAATCGCTCTTTATTTATATTTAAGAAATTTAAGATCAACAAAGGGATTTCCGATTCCATCGTTTCGTTAAAAATACCCGAAGGGGTTGAGGTGATTGATCTGCAATGAGATGCCCATGAATTTCTTCCAAAAAATGAGTGCCGGTCTGGCCAAAACCCGTCAAGCACTCTCAAGTGGATTTCAACAATTTTTCTCCGGCAAAAAAGTAGATGATGCCACGTGGGAACATCTTTCCGATCTGCTCATCGCAACCGATATGGGCGCGAATGTGACCGCAAGGCTCATCGCGACCTTAAAAGCGTCCATCAAAACAAAAGACGATGCTGATCTTTCCGTTATCAAACAGCGGCTGAAAATGGAGATCATCCAAATTCTAAAAAAAGGATCAAACGAGAAAGCGAAAGTTTCTTCGCAATCATCTCCTTATATCCGTCTTTTTGTGGGTGTCAATGGCGCGGGAAAGACCACAACGATTGGAAAACTCGCCGTGCAATTACGACAAGCGGGGAGCGCCGTTTTGCTGGCGGCGGGGGATACCTTTCGCGCCGGCGCGATTGAGCAACTTTCCGTTTGGGCAAAACGATCGGGTGCTGAAATGATTGCCTATCCGCATGGGGCGGATCCGTCATCGGTGGCCTTTGATGCTGTCTCGGCCGCGATTGCCCGTAAGGTGGATCATCTTCTGATTGATACTGCGGGACGCTTGCAGACGCATCATAATTTGATGGAAGAGATCAAAAAGGTTAATCGCGTGATCGGGAAGAAATGTCCCAGCGCCCCGCACGAACGCATTTTGGTTTTAGACGCGATGACCGGGCAAAACGGACTGTCTCAAGCCAGGCTTTTTCATGAAGCGGTCGGGCTAACTGGAATTATTCTGACAAAGCTCGATACCACTGCGAAGGGTGGCGTGCTCGTCTCCATTGTGGAGTCGCTTTCTGTCCCGATTTTATATGTGGGCGTGGGGGAAGATGCGAACGATCTGCTTCCATTTGAAATAGAATCTTACGTCGAAGCGCTCTTTGAGGGAAGATGAATTCCTTATCTACGGCCTTCCTGAAACACGTTGCGCAAACATCCAACGACCCGATTGGATTGGAAGTCATCCGTGCCCATGGTGCCTACATCTACACAAAAGATAAAAAGAAATATCTTGATTTTATTTCAGGAATTGCCGTTGCCTCATTGGGGCACACGCATCCAAAAGTCGTAGAGGCCATCTGTCAACAAGCCAAACAATATCTTCATGTGATGGTTTATGGGGAATATCTCTTTGCGCCGCAAGTTCGATTTGCCGAAAAATTAGCGTCACGGCTTCCGTCATCGCTTTCGTCTGTTTATTTCACCAACAGCGGGACGGAGGCGGTGGAAGGGGCGTTGAAGCTTTCCAAAAAATTCACTGGCCGAAAACGATTGATCGGATTTTCCGGCAGTTTTCATGGTGATAGTCATGGCTCCTTATCGGTGACGGGGCGTGCGGTTTATCGCAAGCCCTTTGCCCCGCTTTTGCCGCATGTCTCGTTTCTTCCGTTTAATAATCTGGCCGCGCTTTCTAAAATTGACGAAACAGTTGCCGCCGTCATCACCGAGCCGATTCAGGGCGAAGGGGGAATTATCGTTCCTGACAAAGGATTTCTCAAAGCCCTTGCCATGCGGTGCCGAAAGGTTGGCGCGCTATTGATATTAGATGAAGCACAAACGGGGCTGGGACGAACTGGAAAACTTTTTGCGATGGAACATTTCAATATGGTGCCGGATATTTTAGTGTTGGCAAAATCGTTGGGGGGAGGGATGCCGCTGGGCGCGTTTATCTCTTCATCCAAAATCATGAAGACCTTGTCGGAGAATCCACCGCTATCGCATGTCACGACGTTTGGGGGGCATCCGGTTTGTTGTGCTGCGGGATTGGCGCATCTTGATATCATTTTGAAAAAAAATATTGTAAAGCGGGTGGATACGATGGGGAATAAAATAATGACGTTTTTAAATCGCCTGATTGGTCAATATCCGAATGTGCTTGCCGGTGTGCGGGGGATGGGCTTAATGATTGGATTGGAATTTCAGGCGGAAAAAACGTGTGTCCGTTTTGTGAAGCAAGCGCGGGAGATGGGATTGTTATTGGGTTTTACGTTGCATACGAGTAAGGTCGTGCGAATTGCCCCGCCGTTTACGCTGTCTGACAGGGAGATGAACGCGGGGCTGAAGATGATTGAAAGGGTATGTGACGGGTTGTCAGTTGTTGAGAATTAAGGCTGCATTTTTTGGTAGTGGGTGAGTTTGAAAAGTGATCTGTCATTCCTGCATGTTTCTGGCAGGAATCTCTTATCATAAAACCATAGATTCCCGCCTAAAAATTGTGGGAATGACACGTTTATATGAAATTCACCCACTACCCCTTTTTTTGACAATTTTATTTTATTGGCATAGCATAACCCCTGTCCTTAATAGGAAGAACGGGGGTCCGCTACAACAACTAGAATAAGGAGGCTTTATGAAAAAAGTTGGAATTATTTTTATGGCAGCTGCGTTTTCTGTGGTTTTGACTCAGGCAGCGATGGCTCGTGACTTTATTGGTATCTATAAGGAATGCGGACTAGGAGGAATGATTGCGCCCCGAGATCCGATCATTGCTGTCATAACGAATGTAACATGGGACTTTGGAACAACAGCTGTCATTTCTAATGTGATCTCGCCCGATACGTGTTCCGGTGTTCAGCAGAAAGCTGCGGCATTTATTCATGACACCTATGCGTCGCTCGAGACGGATATGGCAAGTGGCTATGGTGCACATCTTGATACGTTAATGACCTTAGTCGGTTACGAATCAGATGCCAAGCAATATCTTGTGAAGGCGCTTCGGGCTGATTTTGCCAAACAAGTAGCAGCCCCGGGCTATACGGCTAAAAACCGCTTTGAACGGGCAGAGGCCTTATATGACCTGCTGTACAAGCAGATCGAACGTGGCTCTGTAGGCTAGTGGCAACGACCACTCTCAACGTGACCGCTCTTGCAGGTCGCGGAAAGAGATGATCTACATAAAAAATGGTGACGTTCCCATTACAACGGGTCTGCAGTCTTCTACCGTATGCTCGTTGTTTTTTTTCATCGCTCTTTTCTTATGGGTTGCCTCTGCCCACGCATCCCCTGTCACAGAAATTCTTAATGAGGCTGAACAACGTCGCCTTGCCGTGCACCCCACATGGCTTAAGTTGCTCCATTACGATCAGGAGAAAAACCAAAGTGTGGTGCTGACCGACACGTTCTTTTTGTCTCCAGAGGGGGGACACGATCCGTATGCGGAGCTTACCGCAACCCTCATGGCCTATTTTAGCCCATGGGATCAAGATGCAATGAACCATCCACGATGCAGGTTCCCCGCTCGGTATTTCTGGTTATCCAAGCAACTGACTCTGCCCAACTACACATTAAGAGACGATCACTGTCAACGCCTTAAAGAATGGGCGTTGTTTGATCACGTTACATCAGTGAGTTTTCTGCTTGTTAGCGGATACTTGGGTAATCCGGCCTCCACATTTGGACATGCGTTGCTCAAACTCAACACCGACGTGCCTGATGATCCACTTGGGTTCTTTGACCTCACCATCAATTATGGAGCCCTTATTCCCGAACACGAAAACCCGTTACGTTATATCGTGCGAGGGCTGTCAGGTGGTTATGAAGCGGGGTTCTCTGATCGATATTTTTACACACAGGATTTGGTGTATACGCGCACAGAATTTCGTGACATGTGGGAGTATCGGCTGGCGTTGTCGGATCAGGAACAAACACTGCTGATTTTGTATATTTGGGAAATAGTTGGGAAGAAATTCACTTACTATTTTCTGGATAAGAACTGCGCCTATCGGCTCGCAGAGCTGCTGAACATGGTCATTGATGAGGAGGTCGTCGGCGAGGCACACGGGTGGTATCTGCCGGTCGAGTTCTTCCACCGGCTGCAAGACATTGACCGAACCCGCAGGAAGGCAACAGGCAATCCGCTGATACAATCAATACGGTTAATTCCGTCCAGCCAGCGAAAGCTATTCTATCAACTTCAGTTGTTAACGATGGCCGAGCGGAAGGCTTTTAATGCCATCGTTCGAGAAGCGGGAAGCACGATGTTACAGCACCTACAGCCGCTGACGCCTGAGAGGAAAAGTCTGCTCCTAGACAGCTTGCTTGCCTACCAGCAGTATCGGCTTATTGCGGAGAAGGGCGAGCCCGATCTGTCTGTCCGTGCCATCAAGGATCAGATTTTACTGGCCCGCTTACAGCTACCGGCTTCCCCCGTGGTGGAGGCAGAAATTCCGGCCATTCTTTCACCCGCAGAAGGATCAAAGCCAATGGCCATTGGTGCCAGTCTAGCTATTGGGAATGATGGAGACAGTTTTTTAAGGCTCACCGGGTCGCCCTTTAAGCAGGAACGGATTGGACAGAATCGTTTTGAAGGGAACGAGCTTGTGGTGCTGGATATTGCGGTAGGGGTATTTGAAGAGGATCAGAAAATATTTCTCGATCATCTGGATATGATCCGTATTTTCAATACGAACCGACTCTCCATTCCGATTGCCGGTGAAAATCAGTTTTCCTGGGATCTTCGGGCTGGTGTGTCCCGCGTGGAAAATAATGGGGCAGATGGGTACGATGGTTTAGTCAGTTTTGGAGTTGGGTATGGGTGGGCACCTCGGCAGCGACCGATCGCAGGTTATGCCATGGTGGATCTCGCGGCGCATACGCTTGATCCTTTGGTTCGTCTGCGGCCTCATGTCGCGTTGCAGGCAGACATCGGGCAATTGAGGGTGTGGGCATACACTGGCGCGGAGTCGGCCGGTTACAATGGAGATTTTAATTCGATTTGGGGCGGCAAATTTCAGTATTTGATCAATTCTCGGTACGCGCTTCAGATCGAATTAACTAACGAGCGATTTACGCGTGCATCCGTTGGGATAAACTGGTACCGATGATTATGACTGTCTTGATAATTGGCTATAAAACGATCTGGAGCATAGTCTATTTTCTAGCTGGGATTCGCGCGGGGTTTATTGATCCACCAAACCATGACCGATCCAATGACCAGCATGGGAAGGCTCAACAATTGCCCCATTGAAAAATATTGAAACAAAAATCCAATATGGGCGTCCGGCTCGCGGACAAATTCCACTAAAAATCGAAAGAGACCGTACAAACCAATCATTGTCCAGAACAAAGTTCCAGCCGCGACCTTTTTATTAGAAAGGATCCAAAGAATCAGAAAGATCGCTCCCCCTTCCAATGCTGCTTGATACAGTTGCGAAGGATGACGGCAAACATCTCCACCCCCAGGAAAGACCATGCACCATGGGAGATCGGTCGCTCTTCCAAAAAGCTCGCCGTTAATAAAATTTCCGAGGCGACCTAATCCAAGGCCAATGGCGACACTCATCATTGAAATATCGGCCCACGGATAAAACTGGACTTTTTTGTTTCGGCAAAAAAGGGTTCCCGCGATAATCACGCCAATCAACCCGCCATGAAACGACATCCCCCCTTCCCAAACATGGAAAATACGAGTCGGATTTGAAAAGTAAAAGAGGGGATTGTAAAATAAAATATACCCAAACCGACCGCCGAGGACGACGCCAAGTGCTCCATAGAAAAGAAGATCGGAAACATTCTCCTCCGAGACCTTCATTCGGCGGAAGCAGTCATTACTCGAAGTCGCCATCGCCTGTTTTCTTGCCGCGACAAACGGAATGAACCGGTAGGCCAAAATAAAAGAGAGCGCGTACATCAGCCCATACCATCGCAGTGCCAACGGCCCAATCTTGAGGAAAACAGGATCAATGTTGGGGTAGGCAATCACAGGATTTTACCAATTGACCGGAACTTTAATTTTTTGATTTGTCGGATTAAAATAATAGACGTATTTATTTTTGCATCCAAACAGATGCAAGTCGCGCGTGACAATCACATCCTGTCGGCAATAAATCGCAATCTTTGCAAACTCCCCTTCCTTAAACCAGGCCAAAGCTTGCATGCCATCTGCGCTTTTCGCAGCGTTTAGCGTTGCACGCGCAAAATTATTGAGCCCCACACGAAAGCCAATGAGTTTATAAAGATCAGCCAAAAGATCAAGGGTCTTTATTTTAGAAAAATCAAACGGACTATAGCCGGACAAAACGGCATAATCAAAATTAATAACGTTAAATCCAACGACACAATCCGCAGTCGCGAGCTGATTGACGAGGGCTGGAACATCTTCCTCTTCGTAAGGATAAAAACGATCATCGCGCGAGGAGTAGGTGACGCCGATCGAAACGCCCATCTTTTTTTTATGGGACCAGCCACCCACGTCGTCCGCGCTTTTTTGTGTTTCTAAATCAAAATAAACATAATTCATCATCGTGTGCAGATCGTACCATAAATGAGGCTTCGTTCAGCAATACTTCTTGCCCAAGCTGTTACGGGAACATAACTGCACATCAGTCCCTTGCCACCACGGTGTCGTACAGCCCGTAATGGGTCAGAAATGACGGACTTTGACGTAGTCTTGGTCTTAAACCTTGTTGACCTTACGAAGACAATTGCGTTACCGTAGGTCGCATCAAAAAGGCATCATGACGAAAATAAATCAGAACAATTCAATCCATCAAAAAAATATCGTTGTCATTGGCAATGGAATGGTCGGTCAACGGTTTTGTGAAAAACTGGTTGCGCGCGATCAGACCCAACAATACAAAATCACAACATTCTGCGAAGAGCCCCGCGCTGCTTATGATCGCGTTGGCTTGACCTCGTTTTTTGCCCATAGAGACGCTGAAAAACTGATGCTGGCTAAAATGGACTGGTACCAGTCGCATCAGATCACCTTGCATATCGGAGATCGCGCGAATCGAATCAATCGAAAAAAACAAATCGTCTACTCCGATAAAGGGGTTGAGATTGGTTACGATGCCCTTGTTTTGGCGACGGGATCGTATCCGTTTGTCCCAAAAATCGATGGCATTCATAAGGCCGGGGTCTTTATCTATCGGACGATTGAAGACTTGGAGCGGATTATCGCGTATGGCGCAAAGGTCAAACGCGCAACGGTCATTGGTGGCGGACTTTTGGGGTTGGAGGCGGCCAAAGCGGTTTACGATCTTCAATTACAAACCGATATCGTAGAATGCGCGCCCCGTCTGATGCCGCGCCAGATTGACGATGCAGGATCGTCCATACTGGTTCGTCAAATTGAAGCACTCGGCGTTGCTGTCCATCTCAACAAGATGGCCGAAGAAATACTGGGAAATGGCGCGGTCGAAGGCATTCGTTTCCAAGATGGCAGTGTGCTCAACACCGATATGATTATTGTCTCGGCGGGTATTTGTCCGCGGGACGATCTGGCGCGTGAAGCCGGATTAAACGTGGGTACGCGCGGCGGGATTATGGTCAACGATCAATTGCAAACGGACGACCCTGCGATCTATGCCATTGGCGAAACGGTTTTACATCGCGGGATTGTTTACGGCCTGGTGGCACCCGGTTATGTGATGGCCGAAACCCTCGCAACAAACTTAACCGGTGGTGACGCGTTATTTACCGGAACGGATCTTTCGGCGAAACTAAAGTTGATGGGCGTGGATGTGGCCTGCTTTGGTCAATATGAAATCGGCCCCGATCAATCCAAACCGCTCACATGGGAAGACCCCTTTGAGGGAAAATATAAAAAATTATTATTCAGCCCTGATGGCACACATCTTCTGGGTGGCATGTTGGTTGGGGATGCGAGTGATTACGGCATATTATCCATTATGGCCAAGAGCAGCGCGCCGCTTTCTTGCAAGCCCTTTGAGTTGATTATGGGCAAATCGGGAGGCGCATCATTGGGCGGCATAGAGTCCATGCCGGACGACGCGCAAATTTGCTCTTGTAATAATGTCACCAAAGGAGCGATCTGCAAAACCATTCAAGAAAAAAAACTAACAGCGGTGGGGCAGGTCAAAGAGGCAACAAAGGCGGGGACAGGCTGCGGCGGGTGTATGCCGTTGGTCACCGATCTTTTTAAGGCCGAAATGAAGGCGGCCGGGGTAACGGTCAGCAATAATTTGTGTGAGCATTTTGCCTATTCTCGCACCGAGCTTTTTGCCATTATTAAAACAAAGGGGCTAAAAACATTTGATGAAATTATCACGAAACATGGAAAGGGAATGGGTTGTGAAATCTGTAAGCCAGCGGTGACCTCCATTTTGGCGTCGCTTTGGAACGAAATCATCAGCAATCCAGAACATCAGACCCTACAAGATACCAACGATCGTTTTTTGGCCAATATGCAGCGAGGCGGTTTGTACTCCGTGATTCCGCGTGTTGCCGGCGGAGAGATTACACCGGACAAACTCATTGCGTTGGGAGAGACGGCAAAGGCGTTTGGTCTTTATTCTAAAATTACCGGCGGGCAGCGAATTGATCTTTTTGGCGCTCAGGTGCAGGACCTGCCCGATATCTGGGAAAAACTGGTTCACGCCGGATTTGAAAGTGGTCACGCCTATGGCAAGGCGCTTCGAACGATCAAGAGTTGTGTCGGCTCGAGTTGGTGTCGTTATGGGGTGCAAGATTCGGTCGCGTTTGCGGTGAAGTTGGAAAATCGTTACAAAGGAATTCGTGCGCCGCATAAGGTCAAAAGCGCAGTCTCCGGATGTATTCGTGAATGTGCCGAGGCACAGGGAAAAGATTTTGGATTGGTTGCGACCGAGCATGGATATAATCTTTATGTCTGTGGCAATGGCGGCGCGAAACCGCGACATGCCGATTTGTTGGCTGCCGATATTGATGAAGATACCGCGATTCGATATATAGACCGTTTTATGATGTATTACATCATGACGGCGGATCGGCTGACGCGAACATCGGTTTGGATCGAGAATCTGGAAGGGGGGATTGCCCATCTGAAAGAGGTCATCATTGAGGACAAGCTGGGCATCTGCGCGGAGTTGGAAGCGCGGCTTTTATTTTTAGTGGAGTCGTATGAATGTGAATGGACCGAAGTGGTGAATAATCCTGAAAAGCGAAAATTGTTTCGTCAGTTTGTGAATACCGACGAAAACGAGCAGGTGATTGAAGTGGTGTTGGATCGGGAACAACCGCGTCCGGCTTACTGGCCGAGTGAGGCCGTATCCCTTGAGCAGTTCAAGATGCTGCAAGGCCAATTCCCCATCCCAACGAATCAGGCACCTGCGCAATCATCCAACTGGGTGAAGGTGGGGCAGGTTTCCGATTTTCCGCATAATGGCGGTGCGACCATTAAATATGGCAAATCTCAGATTGCCGTCTTCAACTTCAGTACGTTAGATAAATGGTATGCTTGTCAGCAGATGTGTCCGCATAAAAAGGCGTTTGTTTTGTCGCGCGGGGTGATTGGCGATGTGAATGGGGTTCCGAAGGTGGCCTGTCCGTTGCACAAGAAAAATTTTTCGTTGGTATCGGGAGAGTGCTTAACGGGCGGTGATTATTCAGTGCAAACCTTTCCGGCCAGGGTTGAAGGAGCAGATGTTTTTCTGAATTTGCCGGCAACCGAAGTGCTGGATTCAATGTTCGCCACAGAAATTGGTTGTCATCTTGCGACCTCCTGCGAAACCACGCCAAACCTTTTACCCGTCGTATAGGTGGACATTATATAAGGGCTGTGTTAGATTCAGAAGATTATGAATGAGGGATCAGATTCTTCTCACCTTGAGTTAGAACAGTCAACAACATTACCAAACGTAAGCGAATCCACTGTTTCTTCCCAGCCCACGGCTGATTTGAAAGAGAGAGTCGAATCGTTTATGGGTCGTTTCTGTGATGATATTGGTCACGCGCTGCCCATATTGGATGCAATGGATGGATTAACGGATCGGCTTGCAAAAGAGGTCGGTGCCGATCTTTCGCTTCTTTTTGGATGGAATGAAGCGAAAAAAGAGTGGTTCTTCGTTTCTTCTTTTGGAATGCCCAACGATTTTAGACAAAAGGGCGTTCTTCCCCGCGCATGGCAGTCTCTCCCCACGATTGTTTTTCAGGCGGGAACCGACCTGATCTCGGCAGAGTTGTCAAAAGACCGCCGTTTTATTGGTCAGATGATACGAGGCACAGCAGTCTCTTGTTTTGCTGGAAAAACGCTACAATCGCAAAATCAGCGTATTGGCTCTCTTTGCATTGGTTTTCATACGGCCCATGCACTCGCTGAAGAAAACAAGGCCTTCTTTCTATCCCTTTCTGAACGGCTTGCCCCAATCCTTTCTGATCTTAATCTACCCAACAAGATGGCCTTGCCCAGCGAGCCGATTCAAGAAATAAAAGCCGAGACGCAGGTTGCTCAAGAAACTAAAACCGAACCCGTTATCGTGAGGCCTATTACCGAGCCACAGGTTGTTCAAGCGGCCAAGACCGAACCTATTACCGTGGCGTCTGTTATCGAGCCAACACTTGCGATTGCTGTTCCTATCGTTGAAAAAGAAATAAAGCCTGTGCCTGCGACACAACCGAGTTTATTGGATGAAAAAGTGCCTCTCACTTTGGAAAAAGAGGAGCCTTCTATTGTATCGGATCAAGAGCGCAATCCAAAAAGAAGAGAACCGCTTCCTCGAAGAAATCGGCCAGTGCCTGCTCATTTGAGAGCCAAAGAGGGGGAGCCGAGAAAAATGCAGACCGATATTTTGGAAGAATCTGAAAGAGAAGATCGTCCGGCCGGTTCTGATACGAAATTTAAACTACTGGAATCGTTTTTCTTCGCGCTCCCTTCGGTCTTTTCTGGAGAGGATTTTTCAAAAGAGATTTTAAGAAAAACGGTGGCGTCGGTTGGATGTGACGGCGGCTATCTTCTGCAATTTGATCACAACGCCCAACGTCTTTTCCCAGTGGCTTCAGAGGGCATTTCCCCGGAAATTGTACAAAAGTTTGAGGAATCAGGGGTGAAGCCCGATGCCGTGCTTGGCAAATCGCTCGACAAACGGCAGCCGTTTTGTGTTGCCTATGAGGAGTGGCGGTCTCCTTTGAAAAAACGGCTTTGTGGGGAAATCCCGCTACAGTCGGTCATGCTGATCTCTCTTCATACAAAAAACGGGGTTTGGGGCCTGTTGGTTCTTTTTCATCGGACACAATCTTTTTCTCAAAAAGATATGAAGTCGTTAGAGTTTATTGGAGAGAAGATCGGTTTTCTGCATGACACGATGTCCCTCTGGAATCATCTTTCCAAGAAAATGGAGCGTGCAGGAATTGTCAGACAGATGGAGCAATCTGTCATCCGCGGGGGAGCGGTTGTTATGGCTTGCTTGCTCAATAATATGAAAGCAGCGCTTCGTGCCAGTAACTGTTATTTGCTGCTACTCAATGAGAAGAAGAACCTGCTTTATGGTGCCGCCGCGTCGGATGATGCCCCGGAGGGCATATTGGATGTCGAGATTTCGCTTGTGGAAATCGGGATGATTCCGCTTTCGGTCAAGCAAAAACATTATATGGTTGTTGAGAATGCCCTATCCGATAACAGTGTTGGAAGAAAATGGGGCGATCATTTTCGGTCACGATCTTTGCTGTCCGTGCCATTGATTGTGGAAGAGCGGACAATCGGGGCACTTATTGTAGATGAAACGGCCTATTTCCGATCATTCACACAAGAGGAGATTGAACTGGTCGTGGAGTTGGCACCTTCTGCGGCGATTTCGATTGAGATGGCCATAAAGTACCAAGAGGCCTTGCAACGTCAGGAGAGACAAGAGCGTCTTTCAGTGGCGATTTTTCAGGCGGAGGAGCAAGATCGAAGGCTCGCGGCAGACGCGCTTAGAAACGAAACGAGTCTTCTACTTGATACGATCAGAAGGCAGATCAAAGAGGCATGGACAGCGTGTCCTGCGGGGGAAGGACTTTCGCTTGAACAAGTTGAGGTTCGGAAACAATTAGACGAGGCTTCTGTGAACTTGGAGAAGGTGTCTGGAAGTCTTGCGCGGCTTTCGTCTGATCTTTATCCGAGTCAATTGGAAACGCAAGGTTTGATTCCAATGATTCGAACTGTGGTGGAATCATTTTCAAATGCGTCTGGTGTTATTGTGCATATCACTGCTCCCGCTTCGATTAAAGGGATTTCGCAACGGTTGGAGATGCAGATTTTCCGTATTTTTCAGGAAGCGCTACAAAATATTGGGAAGCATGCCAATGCAAAAGCAGCCACGCTCTCGATTGAAAAAAAGGAGACCAGTCTGCTTTTTTCGATGACCGATCAGGGGAAGGGATTTGACGCGAAAAAATATTTCACGCAGCCCCAGAATAAGCGAAAAGGGATGGGACTCATCAACATGAAGGGGCGTGTGGAGCTTCTGGGTGGGACATTCTTCGTCGAGTCGGAACAAGAACGCGGAACGCGCATTTCAATTAAGGTTCCCTTGACAGCGAAAAATTAGGGGACTTCATTCTTATCACATCTTTATTATAAGCGCCCAATATGCTGCCGGGGATCGCATTTCAGATTCCTTACCGGATCCGTGATATAAAAGGATAATGCATCACTTCTGGCAAGAGATCAAGCGACCGCTCATCGGGCTCTCTCCCATGGATGGGGTCACCGACCCCGCCTTTAGGCGAATCACTGCCTTGCATGGCAAGCCCGATCTGATCATCACGGAATTTGCCAGTGCCGATGGAATTTGCCACGGCGCCGAGACAGAACTTTCAGGACTGCGCTTTGACGAGATCGAGCGGCCTGTGGTGGCCCAAATTTATGGGGCCGAGCCTGCCCTCTTTTTTAAGGTGGCACAGCTTGTCTGCGAGCTTGGATTTGACGGCCTCGATATTAACATGGGCTGCCCCTCCAAAAGGGTCTCATCCAAAGGATGTGGCGCAGGTCTGATCACAGATCCCGCGCGCGCCCAGGCAATTATTCGCTCCGCAAAGGAAGGGATTAAACAATGGGCCGATGGCGCCCCCCTTTCGGCCTTAGGCCTTCATCCAAGAATCGTGGCGTGGGCTGCAAAACAAAAAGGGAAACCTTCACGAAGAATCATTCCCGTTTCCGTAAAAACACGATTAGGAACAAACCGCATTGTGATTAGAGACTGGGTGCAACATCTGCTTGATGCGAATCCGGCTGCCATATCGATTCATGGCAGAACACTCTCTCAAGGGTACAGCGGATCGGTTAATTGGGATGCCATTTATGAGGCGGCATCGATCGCGCGCGGATCAGGCACTATCATCTTGGGAAACGGCGACATCGCCACGCTGGAAGAGGCGCACCAAAAGATTCGACAGGGCGGGGTGAGCGGCGTTCTGATCGGACGGTCTGCCCTCGGCAATCCGTGGATATTTCAAAATCTTCATCCCTCATACGAGGAACGGATCAAGGTTGCACTGGAACACGCCGCGATCTTTCAAGAAATCAACGGCAGCTATTTCTCCGGCATGAGAAAACATCTCGGCTGGTACTGTCGGGGTTTTCAAGGGGCATCTAAACTGCGCGCCCAACTGGTTCGCGTCAAAGACCTGGAAGAAACAAAAGAGCTGCTTCTCCCCTATCTCTCCGAAGTGGCCTCTCCATGAAACCCGCTGGTCCACAGAGTGTTTCATAAATAACCCTATATTCGTCATACCGGCGAAGGTGTGGCCTACTCGGTTGATGTGTCGTTCTTGCAGATTACAAAACCGATATTATCGCCTCGGAGGTCATTTTTCAATTTCAACTCATCATAGGACATTCTCTTTTTTTGCAATCAATGACGCCACTGCCGTGTTGCTCTATTCTCTTTTCCTTAAATATCCTTCGATAAATAAATCAATTTCCCCATCTAATACGGCTGGAACATTTCCTGTTTCAACAGCACTTCGATGATCTTTAACGATCTGGTAGGGTTGCATGACATAGGAGCGTATTTGATGCCCCCACGCAATATCTTTTTTCTCGCCGGCACCGGTGAAATTCGACATTGCCGCCTCTTTTTCTTGTTGCTGTAGTTCGTAAAGACGGGATCGCAATACCTTCATCGCTGACTGCTTGTTCTGAAGTTGCGACCGCTCATTTTGGCATTGAACAACGGTGTTGGTGGGCAGATGCGTAATGCGGATGGCCGACGAAGTTTTATTGACATGCTGTCCGCCCGCGGAACTAGAACGATAGGTATCAATGCGCAAATCCTTATCAAGAATTGCGACCTCGGCGTCATCCTCAATTTCCGGCGAGATAAAAACGGCGGCAAAAGAGGTATGTCGTCGCTTATTGGCATCAAACGGCGAAATTCGAACGAGCCGATGAACGCCGCATTCCGATCTTAAATAGCCGTAAGCATAATCACCCGCGATACCGAGTGTGACACTTTTAATCCCGGCCTCCTCCCCCGGCAGAAGGTCAAGGGTCTCCACGCGAAATCCGCGTCTTTCCGCCCATCGCGTATACATCCGTGTCAGCATCGCAGCCCAGTCAGCCGACTCGGTTCCTCCTGCGCCGGGATGCAGCGTCAGGATCGCATTGCTAAAATCTTTTGGGCCATCGAGTAAAATTTCAACCGTAAAATGCTCAATCGCCTTTTGTAGCATATTGATGTTCGCTTGTGCCTCTTTTTCGGTGGCGTCATCGGCTTCCTCTTTTAGAAAGTCCAGCAGGATAGCCGTTTCTTCAAACTTCTGTTCGATTTGTAAAAAACGATTTAGTTTTTTCTCGATGATACTTTTTTGGGCCAAGCGCGTTTTGGCAGAGGAGTCCTTCCAGAAGTCGGGATGGGCTGCTTCTTCATTTTGTTTTTCGATTTTGGTTTTTAGTGTGGCGGGGTCAAAGATGGCCCTGAAGTTGGGATAATTTCTCGCGGACCGTTTCAAAGATTTGTTGTAAGTCAACTAGCATGCGGTTTCTCCAATTTTATAGAGGGCCATTGTATCACAACCCCGACCTTCGTTTGACAATATGAATTGTGTTGATATAGTTTGACCCCCATGCTTGACGTTAAACTGCTCAGAGAAAATTTAAACCTTGTTCAAAGCGAACTCAATAAAAAGGGCGGAGCCCCTTCGTTTGACCGATGGTTACAACAAGACACGCGAGCGCGTGAACTGAAAGTAAAAATTGAAGAATTGCGAGCAAGGAAAAATAAGGCCTCCGAGCAAATTGCCGAGAAGAAAAGAAAAAAAGAGTCGGCTGATTCTATTTTGGAAGAGATGAAACAAGTGGCTCAACAGGTTACAGAGATGCAGTCGGAACAAGTCAAGGTACAGGAAGAGAATCGGCAATTTCTGCTGACGCTGCCGAATCTTCCGCACGCGTCGGTTCCTATAGGGAAAACGGAGCATGACAATGTTGAAATACGACAGTGGGGCAATCGGCCTTCACTTTCGTTTTCTCCGAAATCGCATTGGGAAATTGGCGAACGATTGGGCATCTTGGATTTTGAACGGGCTGCAAAAATAATGGGCGCTCGATTTGTGTTGTATCAAGGTTTAGGCGCGCGGCTGGAACGGGCGTTGATTAACTTCATGCTTGATCTGCATCAATCTAAATACAAAGAGATGATTCCGCCTTATATCGTGAATCGGGAAAGTATGCAGGTTACGGGGCAGTTGCCGAAGTTTGAAGATGATCTTTTTCATCTGGAGGCAGAGGATGCGTTTTTAATTCCGACTGCGGAGGTGCCACTGACGAACATTCATCGTGGTGAGATTTTATCAGAGGAACAATTGCCGCTTCATTATATGGCGTATACGCCCTGTTTTCGCCGAGAAGCAGGATCGTATGGTAAAGATACGAAGGGTCTTATTCGTCAGCATCAGTTTAATAAAGTGGAGCTGGTCATTTTCTCTTTGCCCGATCAATCGTATGAATGGCTAGAGCGGTTGGTCTTGGATGCCGAGGAGGTTTTGAAAAGATTGAATTTGCATTATCGGGTGGTTTCGCTTTGCACGGGTGATTTGGGATTTTCGTCTGCGAAGACGTATGATATTGAGGTGTGGTTGCCGGGACAGGGGCAATATCGCGAGGTTTCCTCTTGTAGTAATTTCGAGACGTTTCAGGCGCGGCGTGCTGATATCCGCTATCGAACGACATCCGGGAAGACCGAGTATTTGCATACGTTGAATGGCTCTGGATTGGCGATTGGCAGAACGGTTGTTGCAATTTTAGAAAATTATCAGCAAGCCGATGGGTCAGTGGTTATTCCGGAGGTGTTACGGCCCTACATGGGTGGGGTTGAAAGGATCACGTAGGGGCGAACCCATGTGTTCGCCCGTTCATCCAGTTGAGAGGATCATGTAGGGGCAACCCTTCTGGTTGCCCTACGGGGAAAGGGCAGGCGCAAGGCCTGCTCTTACAAATGAGGAGGGGTGGCCGAGTGGCCGATGGCGGCGGTCTTGAAAACCGTTATACCGAAAGGTATCGTGGGTTCGAATCCTACCCCCTCCGCCAAATTGTACTTTCAGCGAAATCGGAAGAAGTTGCCTCGGCGCGAAGCCCGAGGCGTGGCATTCCCCTTTTAAACACAACGCCCCCTAGCAAGGGTGTGGGTTATAGACTGCGATAGCAGTCGTTCTCGGAGGCGGCCGCGCCGCCTATTTGCGGAGGATTTTTACTTTCATTGTAACGGGTGTGGCTGGACGATCCGTTGGCCCGATTTGAACCCGCGCGATTTTCTGGACAATGTCCTGTCCTTCGACCACCTGTCCGAAGATCGTATGATGCATATTCAAATGTGGCGTCAGACCATCGGTGATAAAAAATTGGCTGCCGTTTGTGTTGGGGCCGGAGTTGGCCATCGCAAGCCGTCCCGGCTGATCAAACTTGAGCGACGAAACAAATTCATCCTCGAATTTATAGCCCGGATCGCCGGTTCCGTTGCCACGGGGATCGCCGCCTTGAATCATAAATCCAGCAATCACGCGATGAAAAATCAATCCATCATAAAAAGGACGCGTTGCTTTTTCTCCAGTCTTCGGATCGGTGAACGGTTTTTTCCCCTCTGCAAGCTCAACAAAATTGGCAACTGTTTTCGGGGCCTCTTTTTCAAAAAGCCGCATCGTAATGGTTCCCAGACTGGTTTCCATTACAGCAAATAATACCGGTTCTTGTTTTTTATCAGCTGCGGATGTAATCGTAGCCAATCCAAATAAAATAACGGGTAGTGCGAGTGCGAATCCTGTTGAAAGTATCATTTTTTCTCCTCCTTGTTAGTCTTGTTTATTTAATTTCAAAGCAGCCGAATTAATACAATAACGTAAATGGGTGGGTGCCGGGCCATCATTAAAAAGATGTCCCAAATGCGCGCCACACTGATTACACAAAACCTCGATTCGTTGCATTCCGAAACTAAAATCTTCGTGAGCGGCCACCCCTTCTTCGGAAATGGCTTGCCAAAAGCTCGGCCAACCCGTCCCGGAGTTAAACTTATTTTCCGAGCTAAAAAGATCGGTACTGCAACAGACGCATTGATAAGTCCCTGTTTCTTTACAGTCGTTGAACGCGCCGGTAAAGGGCGGTTCCGTTCCTTTTTGACGACAAATGCGGTATTGCTCGGGTGTTAAGACGCTTTTCCATTCGTCGCTACTTTTTATGATTTTATCAGGCATTTTTTGCCATGGCGGCGGAGGGATTCGAACCCCCGGCCGAGTGATTATGATTCACCTGCTCTGCCACTGAGCTACGCCGCCTATTATTTTATGGGGCACCCAAAAGGGTTGCCCCTACAGTGAAGAGGCGGAAGAATATCACGCAAGGTTGGGCAAGTCAAAAAAAGTGCCATCCATTGTAATTGGATCACCCGCTATCCCAGAGCGGTGCGGCGCTCTATCTTTTGCAACGCAAGATGCATTGCGGCATTATCTTCAGGATGCCAATACTTATCTGTAATCAGTCTTCCGACCAGCGAAAAAGCTTCTTTCGTCCCAAGCTCACCGAGTAATTGACAGATTGCCTTTTTGATGGCGTATCCTTTTTCATGATGTTTTTCTCGGACAATGCCAAAAAGCCCTGGTTTATCCAAAATGATTGCGTCACAGAGCATTGGGGCAAACGATTCAGCAATAGAGGGGTTAAAACGTGAGATCGCTTCAATCGCAAGACAGCAATGAATTTGCAAATGTTCATCCGCCTCAGTCTCGTTTTTTCGTTTTTTTCTCAATGTTTCTTGAAAAAACGCAATCGTCTGTGGATGAACAGGGTCAAAATTTCCGAGTGCCAATGCCACATGCGCCAGAAAGGTTTTATCCGGATTTTCCAATTCGCGAATCAAAATTTTCTCTGCGTCAGGCCCCTTTATTTTGCCGAAACTCAACAGGGTCTCCTCCCGCACACGCGGATTCGGATGCCGGTTAGAGCGTTTCAGAAAAGTCAACACTGGCTCCGTTGCCAACCCAATATCACCCAGTATCATTACGACATTCCTGAGCGCGTACCAATTGCGGACAGGATCCTTCCCATAGGAGAGTACCTCCGAAACGACCGTCTCTCCCGCGCACGCGACAACCCTGCAAACATTGCGCCGCAGCAAAACATCCTCATCCGAGCAGAAAGGCAGCAGCGAGGCCCAAAATAAAAGTGCCAGCTTCCGATCCTCTAATATCTGAAATAATTCTTTCCGATTGACAATCTTCCGGTCTTGCAATTTGGCTAGAATGGGTTGCCGCATCATGGTGATTCCCACAAGATTGAAAAAATGAGAGGTCTCTTCATTTCCCAGATCAGATTGTTGTGTTTGATATAAATGATCCAGCAACTCCCCAAACGGTTGAAACAAATTGCCTTTCAAAAGCACCGGCAGGATTGGGATCAGCGGATGTCCCGTCTCTTTATTCCATTTTGTTAGTGCCTCATGGGTCTTATTTTTCAAGTAGTCATTCGCCTTTCGAAGGAGATAAACCTGTTCGAGCACCGGCTCCGGAATCTCCATCAGCGTCGTTACTTTTTCTTCCAGCAGGGATTCCAAAACCGCTTCCGAATGATCCTCCATTTGATCCAGCGAAAGATTCATTACGATTTTCTTCACAATAGAAATCAGCCGATCGCGATCTTTCGGTTCTGATTCGGTTGAGGGAGGGTTGGCCTCTTGTTTTTCCGCTGACGCCGATAAAAATTTCCAGAGCAGGGGATTGCCTACGCCTTTTGCGATTTCGATCTCCATATCTAAAGGAGGAACCCACCCAGAAGGCACAATAGAAGGGCAATGGATTAAAAGTTCACGAAAGACTGTCACATCCAACAACCCAATCAGCAACCCCCGACAAACATTCGCCTTCATCGTCTGTTTTTCAGAATCGGTCAGATGCGAATAAAGCGGAATCGTTCGCAACTCTTTATCCAGCCGAGTCAGCGCGATCTGCGTCATAAAATGAAGGGACTCCCTTTCAACAGGAAGTTCCTTTTCGTAAACCAACGTCGCATGAACGACTTGATTTGCAATCAGTTTTTGCGTGACGTCAAAAATGGCCTGATTCAAGTTTGCCGCGTTAATCGGTTCCACCATGGCATCAATAAACGTGTCAATCTCTTCTGGTGTAATGCCCGGTTTTAATGTGAAGCCTGCAAGATAATGCCGATGGAAAAAATCAACAAATTTTTTTGTAAAAAGATCGGCCATGTCGGCAGAAAAAAGCGTTTCCAATGGCATGATCTGCGACAAAATGCCATAGATATAAATACGCGATTGGCCTTCCTGATTTCGGATGAGGAACGAAACTTCACGTTTTTTGGGGAGGAGGTGTCCCCATTCTGAAAAAAGCTCTTGCTTTGCCGTGGCTGCCTTTGCGCCGCCGGTTTGATGATGTCCCATCTTCAGCAAAGCCTGTCCAAACAAGATCACAAACTTGCCCAGATGTCCCGCAATCGCCTGATCTTCCGGAGAGAATCGTTGTTTAATATCGAATGACGCATCCATATTGATGTTTGCCCTCTTGTTCAAAGAACGGTTGAAGCGGACATTGCTCACAATCCGGTTTTGTTTTGCAAAACACTTTGCTTACATTGACAATCAACGCGTGATACTCATTAAAGAGTCGAACGTCTGGCAAAAGACGCTCCATAAAGAAATGTTGTATTTCCGAATAAGAGGCCGTCTCGGCAATCCATCCGTGCCGGGAAAAGACCCGCCGTGTATAGGCGTCTACCACAAAATATGGAAGATTCCCTGCATAAAGCAAGATTGCGTCAACCGTTTCAGGCCCCAACCCTTTTACCGAAAGCAATTGCTCGCGCAAACTGTTCGAATCACGCGAAAACATTTGGGCCAATGTGCCGTCGCACGCATCATACAAAAATGTGATAAAGGCTTTCAAGCGACGCGCCTTCACATGATAAAAGCCGCTGGAACGAATCAGCCCCGATAACGTTTCTTCCGAAATACGATGGATGCCTTCCGGGGTCAAGATCTGCGGAGCATCCGCTGCGGCGTGTTGTTTGAGTGAGGTGATGGCCTTCTCCACATTTTTCCAAGCTGTATTTTGAGCGAGTATCGCGCCGACAATCACCTCAAACGGGGAGTCTGCCGGCCACCAATGTTGCGGACCAAAGACGGTATACAAACGATTATAGATTTCCAAAAGATTGGGGGATGGAGGATGCGAAGCGGCGTCCATATCACTTTGTGTTTTCGTCAAGCCATTGAAGATACTCAGATGACCCTTCGACAATCGGTAGCGCAATGATTTCAGGGACACGATAGGAGTGCATTTTTTTGACCGCTTCGCAAATGGGCACAAAGAGTGCCTTTTTCGTTTTTAATATGAGGAGCGTTTCTTCTTCGCTGCAGATTGTGCCTTGCCATGAGAAGATGGAGTGTATCCCCGATAAGACATTTGCGCAGGCGATCAGTTTCGTCTCAATCAAAGCATTGCTTATTTCTTCCGCCTCTTTTTTGGAAGGGGCAGTTATTAAAACAACGATTGCGTCCACGCTTAAGCGCCCCTCGCCTTGTGGGGGTGATGATGCATCAATAAGTTAAGAGAGAGAAAATGGGGATGCCGGAAAGTTTTTCCCGACCTTTTAAGAAAGACAGTTCAATGACGAATTCGATAGAGACAATATCCCCCCCCAACTTTTTAACAAGATCAACGGTTGCGGACATGGTTCCCCCTGTTGCAAGAAGATCATCCACAATTAAAACACGCTCTCCATTGGAAATGGCGTCTTCATGAATTGCCAATTTGTCGGAACCGTATTCCAATTGATAAGCCGCTTCGATTGTTTTATAGGGCAATTTCCCCGGCTTCCGAACGGGAACGAACCCTGCGCCGAGTTGTTGTGCCACTGCGGTTCCAAAAATAAAACCGCGTGACTCCACCGCGACGACCTTCTCGACATTTTTTTCTCGAAACGGGGCAGTGAGCTGATCAATGACCTCCAAGAACGCTTCCTTCTCTTTCAAGAGCGTTGTGATATCGTAAAAGAGAATTCCTTTTTTGGGGAAGTCGGGGACTTCACGAATTTTTGATTTCAAGTTCATTTTCTTCTGGTCTCTTTCGGGGTTTGCGTTCTAGAGGCGGATTATCGCGGCCTTCAGACCGACGATCCATTGTTTCCTCTCTTTTTTTCGTTCTTCTTTCCATGGTATTTTTTTGATCGAGAGATCTTCGTTCCGGCAGGTCTTGCGCGCGAAAGACTTGCCGGAGCGATTTCAACGCGGCCTTTTCAATTTGCCGAATACGTTCCCGAGAGAAACCCATGGTCTGGCCCACTTCTTCCAGTGTGGAGGGCTCTCCTCCACCGAACCCAAACCGCAAGTCAATCACCTGTCGCTGCGATGGATTAAGGGTTTCCAGCCTGCGATTGAGTTCTTCTTTCCGAATCAAGTTTTCCGAGATAATGCCTGGGGCCACTTGAGATTCATCAATGATATAGTCTTTTAGCGTGGTTCCCGTCTCTCCGGACGATGCGGGTTTCGCGTCTAAAGAGTAGGTCTTTCGCAAGAGCCGCTGCGCTTCGTCCACATCTTTTTCTGAAATTTTCATGCGCTGGACAATATCAGAAATGCTGGGATCGTGGCCCAGTTCTTGAACTAAATCTTCCAGAGCAGAGAGATATTGGTTGATCCCCTCGACGACGTGGACCGGATACCGAACGACTTTGCCATGGTTGATAATCGCGCGCTGTATTCCTTGTCGAATCCACCAAGTGGCGTAGGTCGAAAAACGGAATCCTTTATGATGATCAAATTTTCCAACCGCTTTGATGAGGCCGATATTTCCCTCTTCAATGATATCCCCCATGGGGAGTCCCCGATTGAAGTATTGTTTTGCGATACTCACGACGAGACGCAGATTGGCCTCAATCATCGTCTGTCGTGCGGAAAGACTTCCTTTGGCAATTTCTTTAGCAACAGCCAATTCTTCTTCTGCGGTTAATAGCGTGAAACGAGAAATATCTTTCAGATAGGCGGTGACCACCTCTTTTTCTTGATAGTAGGATGTTTTCTCATTTTCCTCTTCCTTTTCTGTATCCTGTCCATCCCGCTCAACGGGGGATTGGCCATGATTGGAAGAGCGTCCGCCGGAGATCTCATTTTGGAGGCTCTCTTCGTCTTCTTTTGTGGCCCATTTTGAGTTCACTGGAAGAATCCTCGTTGTTTTTAGAGATACGCTTAAGATTAAAAAACGATTGCAAAATCTTTAAAACGATCGGAAGCGATTCCCCACGAGACTTCCACATCAATGATTTTGGAAAGAGATGGGCCTCTATGAAGATGTTCCAGAAAGAGATCAATGCGACTGCGCTCTCCTTCCAGCTCAATTTCAACCTGGCCATCTGTTAGGTTTTTAACAAACCCTTTTAGACTGAGAAGAAAGGCATACCGTTGCGCAAAATTTCGAAACCCGACCCCTTGAACTTGTCCTTTAATAAAGATGTGCGCCGAGACTCGATCTGCCATTTTAATCTAGACCTTAAAGGTGTCGGGGCGAGAGGATTTGAACCTCCGACCCCACCGTCCCGAACGGTGTGCGCTACCAGTCTGCGCTACGCCCCGTGATAATCCCCGCATGGAGAGATGCTACGACTCCGATGCCCCACAGCAGGTCTTCAGAAAGTAACAGATTTTTCAAGGAAAGTCAAAACCGCTATTAACAGAATAAAACAAAAAAACATAGATTCATCTTTCAAAAATATGCTACACTGGGTCTGTGGTGGTGTACGTTCTATACTTATGGTGGGATATCACTTGAAAACATTTTTATTTTTAATGACAGTATTGTTGATGCCGATCGGTCTTTTTGCCGAAAGTGCAGTGGATTGTTGTGAGTCAAAACTGACGGTGTCCGCTGTGCAGAACGATAATCCTATTTTAAAGAGTCTCCCGAATCTTCAAGTCGTTCCGCTTCCCGATTGGGAGGAAAACCTGCTTGATATGCGTACCGCTGGCCTGCCTCTTGTGTCATCTGATCTTAGCATAAGCCAGTATGCGTATGTTGACCGTGAGATTTTATTTTTTCAGGAGGCCTTTAAGCCAAGATTTGAGGCCAGTTTATCGCGGGCGGGCCGGTATCTTCCAATGATACAAAAGATGTTAAAAGAATCAGGGCTTCCGGAAGATATTGTGTACCTTCCGTTAATCGAAAGCGGTTTTAATCCAAAAGCAATCTCGCGTGCAAAGGCAATCGGTTTGTGGCAGTTCATGAAACCAACCGCGCGTCGGTACGGGTTACGCGTAGATGGGTGGATTGATGAGCGATATGATGTTGAGAAATCAACAAGAGCTGCCATTGCCTATTTATCGGATCTTTATGGAATGTTTGGGTCGTGGCATTTGTCCATGGCTTCTTATAATGCGGGGGAAGGAAGGATTGGAAGGGCGCTTGCGTCTACAGGCTCTTCTGATTATTGGACGCTCAAGGAGATGTTGGGCATTCCACAAGAAACAAGTCAATATGTTCCTAAATTTATTGCGGCATCAATGATTGCGAGAAATCCAGAGGGATATGGTTTTTCTGTTGATTATGAAAGACCGCTTTCTTATGATCTCGTCTCAATAAAAAGACAGACTTCTTTGCCGGCAGTTTCACGTGCAACGGGCATTTCTGTTGCGACGATCAAGGCCTACAATCCGGAGTTGAGAAAGAATACGACGCCTCCCAATTATCCCGGTTATCTTCTGAAGCTTCCAGTTGGGGGAAAGGCAATTTTCTTGGAAAATCAAGCGACGTTGGCTAGTTTTTCAAATGGCAGAGGGGATGAATCGTTATCGCGAAGAGCGGTTTTGACTCGCAAGGCGAAGAAGTCTTCCTTGAAGGCGACTTCTGTTCGACATCGCATTAAAAGGGGTGAGACAATTCATTCTATTTCAAAAAAATACAATGTTGCCGCCTTGCAGATTTTACAGGCAAATCGTCTGACTAAAAAGAGTATCATTCGCACAGGCCGATCCCTGCTTATTCCCCGCGCTTAGTATCGTATTTCAAATCACGCCCCCCTTTGAGGGCTTACTATTCAGTTCTGCCCTGATCAGGTAACACAGGCATCTTGCCTGTGTTATTGTCTGTGTATTCATAGAGGCCATTTCACCGACTCGTAACAAATATGTCCTTTGGCACAGGCAAGATGCCTGTGCCACCATGTTTTTTGCTTCATGGATGGGGGGGGGGGCAGAACTCCCCCAACAGCTTACTACCAAACCCCTAACGAAACAGTAAGACTCTATTTGGCTTCTACTGGGTCGGCGCCACGACGACGTCCGGCTTTGGTGCTTCAGTTGGTTTGGCGGGTTCCGGCTCTTTTTGAGTCACTGGCAAAGCAGGTTCTGTAGAGACAGCCGATGGCGGAAGTGGAATACTCAATGTCCCTTTTTCACGCAGCATTTTTAATTGCTCCGGTGTAATGACTAACGGAATTGGGGCAGATGACGGCACCGTTGCCGCTGGGGCCGTTTCTGGCACTATAAGTGCTGCAGGCACTGCAGGAACAATGGGCTTTGCTACGGGGGGTACAGGTGTTTTCTCGGTTACAACTTTTGGCATGGTTGGTACTGCTGCTGTCGGCATTGGAGGAATCTGTCTTTTAACGTTTGTCGGTAAAGTCGGCAGCGTCGGTGGTGACTTTGGCTGCATGATCATTCCGGGAGGAAGCGATGGAGGAATCCCCGGCATTTTCTGTCGTTCCATTCCAAATTCCGGCATTGGAGTAGGAGGCGTTGACGTTGCGGAAGCAGGCTCAAGCAGTGCCAGTCTAGTCTTTGCTTCTGTACTCCATGGAGAATCAGTCAATTTTGCGGAAACTTCTTTATAGGCGACGATTGCATCTTTCTTATTTCCCATTTTTTCCAACAAGCTTCCTTTTTCAAAACCAGCCTGCCCCTGACTACGTCCCCCTTCCGCTTCATAAGCTAAACGCAGGTGATCCAACGCCTTGGCGTTATCTTTCTTTTTTTCATAGAGATAGGCCAATCGAAGATGAACCAACGGAATGAGGTCGGATCTATCGGTCTCTTTTTTTAAGAACGAAAGATACCGTTTTTCTGCAAGATCATATTTCTCCAGATCGAAATAAACGTTGCCCCCATTATACTGTGCAATAGTGGCCGCTTGACTGCCAGCATAACGATCATTGACTTCATCATAGAGTTTGGCTGCTTTTAGCCAGCGATCGGTTTGGCTCTCTCGCAGGGCAGGTTGCCCTTCTTTTTTGGAGGGGTCTTTTTTATCTGCATCGGATAAAGGCGTTTGTTTTTCATAGACGAGTGTTGATGCCTGTCGTTCCAAGTCCCATGCCTTTGTTTCTGATTGGCGCTTAAAAAATAAATAGGCCGGGGCTGCAATCAATGTGATCACTAAAATAGCAATGACGCTTACTGTGAGTCGTGGCCGCTTAGAGGCAGGCGCCGTTACCGCTTTGTATCGCGTTTTGAGTGCTTCGACTTTAGCGGCGGTTGTCTGTTTTTTTTGAACGGATCGAATTTTGTAAGGCATAATAATCTTCCTCTGTAATATGTTAGCGTTTGTATAAATTCCCCCCACCCAACCCTCGCCCACAAGGGGGGAGGGGCATTCCGAGGAGCACCCCTAACACCAACCAACGGGAGCTGTGAGTCCCGCTGGGGTACGTTGTCCCCCTTCCACAGCGACCAACGGAAGCTGTCACAAACCGCCGCCGGCCGGTGCCGGCTATTCCCATTCGATGGTGGAGGGGGGTTTGGACGAGACATCATACACGACTCGGTTGATGCCTTTCACCTCGTTTGTAATTCGTGTTGAGATAATCTGGAGCACCTCGTGCGGAATTTTTGCCCAATCGGCCGTCATGCCATCTAGGCTTGTGACTGCGCGAATGGCAATCGCATCTTGATAGGTGCGTTCGTCGCCCATGACGCCGACGGTGCGAATCGGCAGATAGACCGCAAACGCCTGCCAAAGTGAATCATATAAATGCGCTGTACGGATTTCTTCTTCAATGATGGCATCGGCCTCACGGAGCGTTTCAAGCCGCGGCTTTGTGACCTCGCCCAAAATACGAACGGCAAGCCCCGGTCCGGGATAGGGGTGTCGTTTTAAGATCGTTTCTGGAATCCCCATCTTTGCGCCGAGTTTTCGTACTTCGTCCTTAAAAAGCATCCGAAGCGGTTCAATCAATTTCAGACGCATCCGTGCCGGAAGTCCACCGACGTTATGGTGGGTTTTAATCGTTGCGGAAGGGCCACGATGCGAAACCGATTCAATCACGTCGGGATAAAGCGTTCCTTGCACCAAAAACGCACTGCCACGAATCTTCTTGGCTTCGGATTCAAAGATTTCAATAAATTGTTTGCCGATGATCTTTCTCTTTTTTTCCGGATCGGTTACACGCGACAATTTTGTGAGAAAGAGATCACTGGCGCTCACCTGTTTAATATTCAAACCCAGTTTTTTCTTGAGCGTTTCTAAAACCGCTTTGGCCTCATTTTTTCGGAGCAATCCATTATCCACAAAAACAGACGTGAGTCGTTTTCCCAGTACCTGCCCCACCAATACGGAGGCCACAGCGGAATCCACCCCGCCGCTAATGGCCGCAATGGCCTTGCCATTTCCGACGGACTCTTTAATGGCCGCTTGTGATGACTTCAAAAACGCGCCCATGTTCCAGGTTGGCTGACAATGGCAAATGGTATAAATAAAATTTTGGAGGAGTCGCAACCCCAAGTCGGTATGGGTGACTTCAGGATGAAATTGCAGACCATAAAGCGATCGTTTTTGATCTTTCATCGCGGCTGTTAGTTTGTTATCGGATGTTGCAATTTGCTCAAAGCCTGCAGGAAGACGTTTTACCTGATCCGAATGACTCATCCAAACCTGTGTTGTTTTTCCAATCGTGTAAAAGAAGTCGGAGGAATCGGAAACCGTGATGCCAGCCTTGCCATATTCGCGATGTGCCGATTTTTCGACTTTACCGCCAAGCAGGTGTGTCATCAATTGCATGCCATAGCAAATGCCGAGTATCGGAATGCCGGATGAGAAGATTTTTGGATCGCACAGCGGGGCGTCTTTTTCATAGACGCTGGCGGGGCCTCCGGAAAGAATAATTCCAGACGGCTTTTTCAATAACAATTCGGAGAGAGAAATTTTGTACGAAACGACTTCGGAAAAGACTGAAAGCTCCCGAATGCGACGGGCAATCAATTGTGTGTATTGGGAGCCAAAATCAAGGATAATGATACTATTGCAGCCGGCGGGAGCAGTCATTATTCGAAGTGGCCATCGCCACTGCCCGTGCCATAATTCGGAGATTCTTTCGTAATAATCACACCATGCGGATGGCCTTCACGCAATCCGGCCGGTGTCACGCGGATAAATCGCCCTTTTCGTCGGAGTTCTTCAATGGTCTGGGTTCCGCAATAGCCCATACCGGCGCGGAGCCCCCCGACCAATTGATTGACAACATTGGCAAGTCGGCCTTTATAGGGAACGCGTCCTTCGATGCCTTCTGGCACCAATTTCTTAGAATTTTTATCTTGAAAATAACGATCGGCCGATCCTTTTTCCATTGCGCCCAGCGACCCCATGCCGCGATAGACCTTGTAACTGCGGCCTTGCAACAAAATGGTTTCTCCTGGGGATTCTTCCGTGCCGGCAAATAAAGAGCCGAGCATCACGGCGTGCGCGCCTGCTGCAATCGCCTTTGTAATATCGCCCGAAAATTTAATGCCGCCGTCAGCAATCACCGGAACATCATATTTTTTTGCCGCCTTTGCGCAATCGGCCACAGCGGTGAGTTGAGGAACGCCTGCTCCGGCGATAACGCGTGTTGTGCAAATGGAGCCGGGCCCCACGCCGACTTTGACGGCATCGGCTCCGGCTTTAATCAGATCCACTGTGCCCTCTCCTGTGGCCACATTTCCGCCCATGATTCCAGCTTCGGGGTATTGTTTTCGAATGGCGGTGATGGCCTCAAGCACCAGTTTGGAATGACCGTGCGCTGTATCCACGACAATGAGATCAGCCCCGGCACGAATGAGCGCATCCACCCGTTCTTTGGAATCACCACCCACGCCAACGGCACCGCCCACGCGGAGCCTGCCAATGATATCTTTACAGGCGTTTGGATATTGAATCTTCTTTTTAATATCTTTAATGGTAATCAACCCTTTTAATTCGAAGTTTGAGGAAACAACCAACAATTTTTCAATTCTATTTTTATGAAGCACTTTTTGTGCTTCTTCCAGCGTGGTGCCTTCGGGTGCGGTGATTAGATGATCTTTCGTCATCACATCGGAGACCTTCAGATTCATTCGAGTCTCAAATCGAAGATCGCGGTTCGTTAAAATTCCCACCAGTTTTTTCCCAACCACGACGGGGATGCCCGATATGCGATAGCGATTCATGAGCGTGAGTGCTTGCTCAACCGACTGACTCGGTAAGATCGTAATGGGGTCCACAATCATGCCGCTTTCCGACTTTTTAACGCGTTCGATTTCAGCCGCTTGCGATTCAATTGACATGGCACGATGGATAATACCAATCCCCCCCTCTTGAGCCAAGGCGATTGCAAGCGATGATTCGGTGACGGTATCCATGGCCGCGCTAATGATGGGAATTTGTAGCGTGATTTTTTTTGTAAGACGGGTTTGAAGGAGTACGTCGCGCGGAATCACTTCTGAACGCGCGGGTATCAGAACGACGTCGTCAAAAGTCAGGCCATCTTTTAATTGATCTGTCAGCATGATCTTTATAAATTTTGCAACATAATTAAAGGGTGAGCCGTGCGGGGATCGAACCTGCGACAAGCTGATTAAGAGTCAGCTGCTCTACCAACTGAGCTAACGGCCCGTGAATCGTTTTTGCCTGCCGACAATCTACATGAGTGACAAAACAAAAATCAACCCAAATTTGTATTCGGAAAGGGACTTCCTAATTTATAGACACAAAATGGGTTCCTATTGGGTGGGTTCAGCCATTCGGACAGTCTGGAAGCCTGTGCTACCTTTGCCTTTGAACTTTGGATCGGGAATGGGTGGGTTCAGGCAGCCGATTTTAGTCTTCACCTTCTCTCCGCCTAAAGCGGGCTATAAACCGGCCGCTATCGCACGCCCGGCCGTCCAGCCCGTCGTCCATGCGTTTTGGAAATTGAACCCCCCCGTGACCCCGTCCACGTCCATAATCTCCCCAGCAAAGAAAAGACACGGACAATGCCGACTCTCCATGGTGCGAAAATCTACGTCATCCCTGTGGATGCCACCGCAGGTTACAAATTCCTCTTTGAATGCGCTTTTTCCATCCATGATATAGACGCCGGCCGTAAGCTCACAGGCCATTTCCAGAAGCTCCTTCTTTGAGACATCCGCCCACCGTCGCCCCTCAGGCGCGCCGCCTGCTGCCGACAGACGCTCCCAGAGCCGTGTGGGAATCCCCGGCACCCCTTGGGAGGACACCAGCTTGCGCGGCGACTGCGCCTTGATCGCCAACAACGCAGTCGCCGTCTCTTCCGCCGTCGCGTCCCCGCGCCAGTTCACCGTAAGATGCGCCTTGTAGCCCAAGTCATGGAAGTCCCGCGCGCCCCAGGCCGACAGCTTCAAGACCGCCGGGCCGCTTAGCCCGACATGAGTAATAAGCAGCGGCCCCCGCTGGCACCACTTTGACCCTTGGAGACTCACCGACGCGTCTTCAACGGAAATGCCCGCCAATCCTTGGAGGCGCTTGTCTTGAGGGATATGGAAGGTGAACAGAGAGGGCACAGGCACTACGATGCGATGGCCCATGGCGCGGGCCCATTCCAAAGGCCGTCGGTCTCCGCCGGTGGCCAGAAGCAGTCGCCGGGAAGGGATCTTTTCGCCATCCGTTAAAAGGATGTCGAATCCACTCTCCGAAGTGTGGACATCCGCCACCGTCGCGTGCGTGCGGACGACGGCACCCGCGCGCGCGGCGGCGTCCTTGAGACATTCCACGATGGTTTCGGATCTGTCGGAAGCGGGGAATACCCGTCCGTCCTCCTCCACCTTCAATCGTACGCCGCGCGCCGCGAACCAATCCATCGTGTCCTGTGGCTGAAAGCGGGTGAAAGGCCCGCGCAAGGCGTTACCGCCACGGGGATAATGGGTCACCAGTTGGGGGGGATCGAAACAGGCGTGCGTCATGTTGCACCGCCCGCCTCCTGAGATGCGAACCTTGGCGAGGACATCCGCCCCCTTCTCCAAAATCAGGATCTTGCGACCGGGGGCTGCCTCGCCCAAGACGGCTGCGGCGAAGAACCCACTCGCGCCACCGCCCACGATGATGGCGTCAATTCGCAGGGGTCGTACCCCCATGGGACACCAACCGTATTTTTTGAGCGCGGGAAAGTTTTTTGATGGCCGCCTCGCGGCACTGGGCCTGGGACCTCCCGCGTGCGGTCTCGGTGTACACCATCTGCACCGGTTGTCGTGCACGGGTGTAACGTGCGCCGCGTCCATCTTGCCCATTGTGCTCCAACAGGCGGCGCGCCGGGTCCCGGGCTATGCCTGTGTAATAGGTTCTGTCGGCGCAGTGGAGGATGTACACCGTCCATCTTTCCGAAGCTTGCGTCCGGCTTGTCGCTTTCTCTTTCAGCCGCACTGTGCTCAAAATTCTTCTTTCCTCACGTCCTCTTTGTCCATCGTCAGATATCTTAAGGTGACGGCTTTTTACTGTCTGGGGCACCTCTAAAAACCGTCACGAGCGGCCCAAATGCAAGGCGCACGGAGCACAGGAACCGCAATGTATGCAGTATACATGAGGATTCCGAGCACCGCGCAACGCAGCAGTTGGGTCGCGCAGTAGGTTTTTAGTGTCCATTATACTAATACCATAAAATACATATTATATTTGGTCCA
>JBBTIN010000015.1:0-1577 GCA_038059935.1 Nitrospirota bacterium | reverse complement strand
TGGGCTCATCCGTGTGATATGTGATAGTTGGATGTGTCTCGTGTCGTGATCCATTATATTTTCCGTCTCGGCAGGCCATTTTACCACTAAGGGCTTTTCCACAATTAACTTCCACATCTTTTGTTCTCCACATCACCGATAATCTACGATTATCGGTGACCAATGAGGAACTTAATCACGGAAAAGGCCAGGGTTAAGAGCTTTCCTCAAAAACCAAGTTGTCAGTGTACTTCTGGCATTCACTTTTTCGCTTGTATAAGTATCGCATATTTGCTATACTTTGTTTGTGAATTGGCGCATCACTTTTTATCGTTCCACGTTACAAGAGGAGATACTTAAACTGCCTGCTGGTATTGTTGCCCGCTTCTTGCGTTACGCGGAGCGGATGGAGGTTTATGGTCCCGATCTAGGAATGCCACACACACGCGCCATGGGCAAAGGTCTTTTTGAGCTGCGCCTTAAAGCAGCGGAAGGTATCGCGCGTGTTTTTTACTGTACGTGCGTTGGGCGTAGAATCGTGATGCTTCACCATTTCGTTAAAAAGTCGGAGAAAACTCCCAAAAAAGAATTGGATGTTGCTCAAAAGCGAATGAAGGAGATAGCAGATGCAAAATAGTCTTAAAGCGTTCAAGAGCCGTGCACTCAAACGCAAAGATGTTCGTCGTGAATATGACCGGCTGGAAGAGGAATTCACATTTCTGGATGATATTTTAAGAGCCCGCACCGAAACGGGTCTTAGTCAGGCACAAGTCGCGACTCGTATCGGGACAACCCAATCGGCCGTGGCCCGGCTCGAATCTGCACAGGGGAGCCACTCTCCCTCCATCGCCACGCTGCAACGGTATGCATCGGCACTCGGCTATAAGCTTCAGGTGCGTTTGGTCAAGGAAAAGTGTATCACCACGCGCTCAACAAAGGCACTCACCCATTCCGTTCGGGCAGGTTAAGTATTGCCTGAACGGAAATATCGTGGACCCCAAAAACCAGACAGTAAAAAGTTGTCAGCTTCAGATTCAAATAGTTAAAAAGGACTATGTCTTGTGTCGCAATCTGTGAGGAATGACGACACGCCACCTTCTCACGCCCCTAAAACCCCATAAATTCGAGCCATTCACGCCAATATATTGCGTCTCCATGTCGTATTGTTTATAATTAACGACATGGCCTACCAATTCAAACGCGAACCACTCACCCAAGATGAGGCAAATCGAATCGCAAATGCCTGCAAAACCCACGAAGAGAAATTAATTATTTGGACGCTTCTCGATACCGGACTTCGCGTCGCTGAATTTTCTGCTCTCACTAAAGAAAGTTTAGATTGGCAGACGCATCGGTTGACGGTCTACGGAAAAGGCGGCCCTTACGGGAGTAAATCCAAACGGCGCATTATTCCGCTCTCGGCCCGGGTACAACCCTTGCTGGAAGGACACATTTCTCTTCACGATAAAGTCACGATCGGGGTCCGGACGGTCCAAAGGGTGTGTATTAGGCTGGCAAATCGAGCAGCGATTAAACGAAAGGTTAGTCCCCACGTTCTACGACACACCTTTTCCGTAACCGCTATTCAGAAAGGAATA
>JBBTIN010000014.1:0-3568 GCA_038059935.1 Nitrospirota bacterium | reverse complement strand
ACGAGAAACAGGCCAGAACGCCTTATCAACGGATACTGGAGCATCCGGCCGTAGAAGTTGATCAATTAGTCTGTTTTTTGTAGGGGCGCGCAACCGTGCGCCCCTATTCCGACCGTAGGGCTTCTGCTGGGGCTAATCGTGAAGCCTTGTAAGCCGGATAAAGTCCAAACGTCACCCCGACGACCACCGCAAAGAAAAAACCCAAGAAAATAGAACTTGGAAGAATGACGGCGTTCCAGCCATCAATCGCCCGATTGGCAAGCCAGCCAAACCCGCCTCCCAAAACGGCACCCACCAGAATGCCAATCAGACCGCCAACCATACTCAACGCAACGGATTCAATGAGAAATTGTATAAGAATGTCCCTGCGAGACGCGCCAACGGCCATTCGAAGTCCAATCTCCGATGTGCGTTCCGTCACCGTGACAAGCATGATATTCATAATCCCAATGCCGCCGACTAAAAGTGCCAGTGCGGCGGTCCCGCTTAAAATAATTTGAAATGTAAAAAGAATCATCTCGACATTCCGAACCAGTTGATCCTGACTCCGAACAACAAAATCTTCCACACCGTCATGACGCAAAGCCAATGTTGCTGAAATATGCTCGGAAGATTTTTTCATATTTTTCCGTTCATCCACTTTAGCGACAATGGAGGTCAGAGAGTCGTTTCCCGTAAAAAGCTTCATCATCGTTGTCGCGGGAATCACAACGGTCATATCATAATTGATGCCATGCAGCGCGCCTTTTTCGGAAAGAAGCCCCACCACAACAAATCGTTCATGACCCATTTTGACGTCGCGGCCAATTGGATCGTTTGTTCCAAAGAGTTTTTCGGAAATTTCCTTTCCCATCACAACAACCTTTTTGTAACCGCTGATATCTTCGGCCAGCAAAAACCGCCCTTGACCGATTTCGTAGTTCTCAATTTCCATATAAGTCTCAAAAACCCCTTCGACCATGGCCATCTCATCGCGATCCTCTTGTTTCATTTGTAATGAACGGTTAATGATCGGTGTTATTTTTTGGATAAAAGGAACCGATTCAGAAAGGGCGAGATAATCGGAGTAGCGCAGCCCATTGGATCGGCCGGGAAACGCGCGTTTCTCTTCATCCGTCAGTCTTTTTTCGCGGACAGAAAGCAGATTGGTTCCCAATTTTTCAATCATCGAGACCGTCATCTGTTTCCCCCCCTCGACAATCGAGGACATGGAAATCACCGCGGCAACGCCGATGACGACACCCATGAGTGTCAATCCAGATCGCAGTTTATTCAGCGAAAGGTTTAAGATGGCATTGGAAAAAATTTCAAAAATATTCATTGCATCCGCTTCTTAATTAGTGTTTGAACGGAAATTCCTTTTTTTGTCATTTCGACCAAAGGGAGAAATCTGTTACCTCAATGTTGTCAAGCCTTTCAGATTTCTCACTTCGTTCGAAATGACAAAGAAAGAACATTAGGCAATCTAACACAAAACGCGTTTCAAAATTGACAATATGTCAAAAGGGATGATACCGTCCGCGCACGATGAAACGCACCGATTATTGTGGCAAAATCAACAAAACACATGTAGAACAGTCCGTTGTCTTAACCGGATGGGTACACCGTCGCCGCGACCATGGTGCCATTATCTTCATTGATTTGAGAGACCGCGAAGGCATTGTCCAAGTGGTCTTTGATTGCTCCGATATCACGAAAGAGCAGACCCCGTTTCAAACCGATTCGCGCGCGCTTCGTTCTGAATATGTCGTTGAGATTCACGGGACAGTTGTGAGTCGCCCCATCGGCACCGAAAATAAAGAGATGATGACGGGTGAGATCGAAGTCCACGCAAAAGACATCACAATACTCAATCGCGCCTTGACCCCTCCGTTCTCCATCGAGGATGAGAAAGACGTTGCCGAATCGCTACGGCTCCAATATCGCTATCTCGATTTGCGCCGCCCTTCGGTTCAGCAAAAGTTTATGGTCAGACATCGGCTGTCCAAGACCATTCGCGACTTTTTGGACGCGCATCATTTTATTGAAATCGAGACGCCGTTTCTCACCAAATCAACGCCCGAAGGCGCGCGCGATTTTCTGGTACCCAGTCGTTTAAGTCTAGGAACGTTTTATGCCCTGCCGCAATCCCCGCAATTATTCAAGCAGATTTTAATGGTCTCGGGGTTTGACCGATATTATCAAATTGTCCGTTGTTTTCGAGATGAAGATTTAAGGGCGGATCGTCAACCCGAATTTACGCAAGTGGACCTCGAATTTTCGTTTCTTGAACAAGCCGATATTCTTGATCTGATGGAGACGATGATCTCCGAAGTTTTCGCAAAAATAAAAGGGATCGCCCTTCCCTCGCCCTTCCCGCGCATGACCTATCGCGAGGCGATGAATCGCTTTGGCGTAGATAAACCGGATACCCGATTTGGATTGGAACTCAAAGAAATTACCGATCTTGTGGCAGGCTCCACGTTTAAGGTTTTTTTGAATATCGTTGCCGCAAAAGGTGTGATCAAAGGCATCAACCTCAAAGGGCAGGCGACGCTTTCTCGAAGCGAATTAGATGGATTGATTGGCGATGCGATTGCGCGCGGCGCGAAAGGTCTGGCGTGGCTGAAGGTCACAGAGTCCGGGATGGAAGCTCCAATCACTAAATTTTTCCAGCCTGCGATTTTGAGTCAAATTGGAGAACGCATGGAAGCGGCTCCGGGTGATCTGTTGATTTTCGTTGCCGATTCCGAGAAGGTTGCGCATGAGGTATTGGGCGCGCTTCGATTGCAATGGGGAAAGCGGCTGAACCTGATTGATCCGAACCAAACCAATCCGCTTTGGGTTGTTGATTTTCCATTACTGGAATATGACGAGGCCGAGAAGCGGTATGTGGCGATCCATCATCCGTTTACCGCGCCGTTGGATGAAGATATTGGTTTACTTGAAACGGATCCGTCGGGTGTTCGCTCCAAGGCATACGATTTTGTATTGAATGGTTCCGAGGTCGGAGGCGGCTCGATTCGAATTCACCGATCTGATCTGCAATCCAAGATTTTCAATCTTTTGGAGATCAAGAAGGAGGAGGCCGAAGAGAAGTTTGGTTTTCTGCTTTCCGCGTTACAATATGGGGCGCCGCCGCATGGCGGAATCGCATTTGGACTGGATCGTCTCGCGGCCATCTTAACGGGAAGCGATTCAATCCGTGATGTCATTGCGTTTCCTAAAACGCAAAAAGGGATTTGTCTCATGACCAACGCCCCGTCCTCGGTGAGTGCCACGCAATTAAAAGAGCTCTCGATCAAGCAAGTCTCATAACGCGCTTCCCCGTGATTACGTGCTAGCCCCTGTCATCATGCCCAACCGAACACGAGCGAGTCGCAGCAGATGAAACATACGGTAGTGGGTGAATTTGAAAAGTGATCTGTCATTCCTGCATGTTTCTGGCAGGAATCTCTTATCATAAAACCATAGATTCCCGCCTAAAAATTGCGGGAATGACATGCTTATATGAAATTCACCCACTACCAAACATACCCTAAAACAGAGATAGGAGTTTAAAAAAGCTTGGAAGCCCTCTTGGATATTG
>JBBTIN010000013.1:0-54962 GCA_038059935.1 Nitrospirota bacterium | reverse complement strand
AAACCCCCTATGAATCCTCCAACCCCGGTAACACTTTATTATGATCTATAGCGGAATCGAATCGCGCCATCTAAAATGTAACCCTAGCGCCTTTGTCAAATTTTTAAGAACAAGTGTCAGGGGTAACAGGCGTTCTGCCCCAACGAAATCCCAAGCAAAGGAAGAATGACCGTCAGGTTTTTTTGTGTAATGTTGTATGGTGCCACTTTTCGAACTGACGGCTTCGCATTAAAAGCAATTCCCAATCCGGCTTCTCCAATCATCGGGAGATCATTCGCGCCATCTCCTATCGCCACGACATCTTCCAATGCAATGCCCTCTTTTTTCGCTATCGCCTTCATGTGATGCAGTTTTTTCATGCCATCCACGATCTCCCCTAAAACCTTTCCGGTGAGCACACCATTTTTAATCTCCAGCTGATTCGAGAAGGCATAAGTCAGGTTCAACTTTTCTTTAATTTTATCCGCAAAATAATCAAATCCCCCTGTCAGGACGGCTGTTTTCATGCCATGCTTTTTGAGTGCGGCAGCCAATTCCAAAGCACCAGGGGTTAAATGAATTCGCCGATAGACCGTATCCAGCGACGAAACGGAAAGCCCCTTTAAGAGACGCACCCGCTCTCGAAGCGCTTCTTGAAACGGAATCTCCCCATTCATGGCGCGTTTTGTAATGAGCACGACGGCATCGCCCACGCCCGCCTCTTTTGCCAATTCGTCAATCCCCTCGCCAGCAACCAGCGTGGAGTCCAAATCCATCACCACTAATTTTTTCCCGCGATCGTACGCAATCTTTTTCTGAACAATCACATTGACGCCCAATTCCGCGCCCATTGCCCCAAACGTTTTTATAAATTCAGACGGTTCATGTGGCGAATGGGTCGCAACAGAAAGGGTCATCGCAGTCCACTCACTGTGTGTCTCCCTTTGTGTTTTATAAACGGTGCACTTCTTTTTCATAAGCAGTGCCACTATTTTTTCAATGAAATCAGACGATACGGTTTCGCCTATACAGGTAATGGCGTATTCAAAAGATTCAATCATTTTTCCCCCCAGACAATATAAAGGTGCCCTAAATTTTATCCAAAACAATTTTATACTTTTTCATCTTATAAGCCACTTGACGCGGTGTAATTCCTAGAATCCGTGCGGCCGCGGCTTTTGCTCCGCCTGCGCGGTGCAACGCTTTTTCTAACGCCTCTTTTTCTAAATCTTCCACCTTGCCCGATAATGCGGAAGAAGCCGCAGCAGGAACAAGCCTTTGAATATCACTAAAATAAGTTTTAATCGCTGTTGGAATTGTTTTGAGCGTAATCTTTTCTGTATTCGATAAAACAATCAATCGTTCAATGCAGTTTTCTAATTCTCGAACATTTCCAGGCCAATCATATTTTATAAAAAGCTCAACTATTTCATGAGATACAATTACTTTCTTGTTGTTTTCACAATTAAATTTTGAAATAAAATGATTAACAAGCAATGGAATGTCTTCTCGCTTTTCACGCAAGGGAGGAAGGAAGATCGGGATGACATTCAGACGATAATAAAGGTCTTCTCTAAAGGTGCCCTTCACGATTTCCTTTTCAAGCGCACGATGGGTCGCGGCAATAATCCGAACATCTGTCGTGAGTGTCTCTGTTCCGCCAACCCGCTCAAACGACCTTTCTTGAAGCACTTGTAATATTTTGACTTGAACCGAAGGGGGAAGATCTCCGATCTCATCTAAAAAGAGGGTACCGCCATGAGCCAGTTCAAAACGGCCCTTTTTCATCTTAATCGCACCGGTAAATGCCCCTTGCTCGTGTCCAAAAAGTTCGGACTCCAAAAGCGTTTCAGAAAGGGCTGCACAATTGACCTTGATAAAGGGTCCCTTTGCGACTTGAGAATGTTCATGAATCAGTTTGGCAATGAGTTCCTTACCTGTTCCCGATTCTCCACGCAGGAGCACGGTCGCTTTGCTAGGCGCCACGAGCAGAAGCTCATCATAGATCGCCTTCATTTTTGGTGTGGTTCCGATTAGGACTGTTTTGTAACGCAAATCTTGCGGCATCGTATTCCCAAAAAAAATGTCCCATCCCAAAATGAAAACCAATTGGAATGGGACATCGTTGTCCATTAACACTTCTTTGTGTGGGTAGAATCGTACAAAACCAAACGGGTAGCCGTCAAGCAAAGAGACCCACAGTACAATTCGGAAACTTGATTTTTTTGAGTATTGTTTGTATTGTCGCGCGTCCACTCACATTGAGACCCACTGGAGAAAATCATGCCCAATCCAATTGGAATGCTGACACTCGCCGATCTCACCCAAAAGATTCAGAGTGGGGAGATTGATACTGTTATATTGGCCTTTACCGACGCCTACGGTCGCATGGTTGGAAAACGATTAGATGCGGACTTCTTTTTGGAAGAGGCCGCCGAACACGGTACCCACGCTTGTACCTATCTCTTAACAGTAGACATGGAGATGGAACCGGTACCGGGCTATCATCTGGCAAACTGGCAGAATGGCTATGGAGATTTCCATATGGTTCCAGACTTTTCCACCCTGCGCATCGCAAGCTGGCTTCCAAAAACCGCGCTGGTGCTTTGTGATTTGGAAGAGGATACAAAACCAAAAGATCATCCCCTACGCATTGTCGCAGAGTCGCCACGCGCGATTCTCAAACGTCAAGTTGAGCGATTGACCCAATCTGGATTAACAGCAATGGCCGCCTCGGAACTGGAGTATTATCTGTTCAAAAATTCGTATCGTGATGCCGCTGCTAAAGCCTACGGCGGCCTGACACCGGCCGGTTGGTATCTGGAGGATTATCATCTTTTACAAGGAAGCCGTAATGAGAACTATCATGGCGCGGCGCGGCGGCACCTTCGACTTTCGGGTATCCTCGTTGAAAGCTCCAAGGGAGAATGGGGATTGGGACAGCATGAGCTAAATGTCCGATATTCGGATATTTTAACGATGGCCGATCGGCATGTTATCTTTAAGCAATGCTTGAAAGAGGTTGCGGATCAAATGGAAGTGTCGGTTTCATTTATGGCAAAAATTGGAGCCGATCAAGCGGGATCCAGTAGCCATATTCATCTTTCGTTATGGAAAGACGGACAAAATCTTTTTTCCGGAAATGAGCAATGGGGCAATGTTTTATGCTCCAATCTTTTTCGGTGGTTTATCGGCGGATGGATTCATCATGTTCCAGAAGTCATGGTTTTTTACGCCCCGACAGTCAACTCCTACAAAAGATACCGTGCCGGTTCTTGGGCGCCCACCCGACTTGCCGTGAGTGTGGATAATCGTGCGGCGGGATTTCGGATTGTTGGCAAGGGCCAATCGCTTCGGGTTGAATGTCGCATTCCCGGCGCCGACTGTAATCCTTATCTTGCGTTTGCTGCGGCGTTGGCGTCCGGCATGGATGGGATCGCCAACAAAATCGAGCCGCCTGCTATTTTTAATGGAGATATTTATGCGGCGCAGGATTTACCATCTGTTCCTGCGAATCTTCGCGATGCTGTTTCCATTTTTGGAAAAAGCGCGTTTACAAAGGAGTCGTTTGGCGAAGCGGTTGTTGCGCATTATCTTCATTTTTATGAAACGGAGCAGGATGCGTATGACAAGGCCGTTACCGATTGGGAACGACAACGATATTTTGAACGGATATAAGTCGCCGCTTCGCAAGGGTGCCTCTAAAAACTCTCAGACCGACCAACGGGAGGGCTCAATCCCGCAGGCGGCCGTGCCGCCCACTTGTCACTTGGCTCCTGACTCTTGTATCTTTCCGAATCGTGAAAGTTAAAATATGCGGAATCACCAACATTGCCGATGCAGAGGCTGCGATTTCTTATGGCGCGGACTTTCTGGGCTTTATCTTTGCCAAGACCTCTCCCCGATTCATTGAGCCTGATCAAATTAAAAGAATTATAGCAAGGCTTCCTTCTTCTATAAGAACCGTCGGCGTCTTTACAGAAGGCACAGCAGAGGAGATTCGAAATGCCATTTCTCATTGTGGCCTCTCGCTGATTCAATTTCACGGCCATTTTCCGAGAGCAGTCATCACGGCTTTTGCAGAACAAGCCATTCAAGTCATCGTTACAAAAGACGCATCTTTATTGATCCCATCGCTTTTTGCTTATATGCTGGATAAAAATAATGGTGGCGCAGGGTGGGAGATGGCAGACAAAGTAAAGCCGTTCGGCAATATTATTTTGGCCGGCGGACTCACACCTGAAAATGTGCAAGAAGCGATTGCAAAAGTCTCCCCGTATGGTGTAGATGTTTGCAGCAGCGTCGAAAAAGAAAAGGGAAAGAAAGATCACGTGAAGTTAAAACGGTTTATTGAAGCGGCAAAGGGGGGCAGACCACTTGATGTTATTGGACGGTGACCGTGTAGGAGATCGCGCCTGAAATTCCTCCGCCAATTGTGCCTGCAATTGTCCATCGCAAAACACCAGCGGCATCCGGAAATCCGACATCCACAGAGGGCGTCGCACTGACAAACACAAGATATTCCGAAAGCCGATCATAAATTTTAATTACGGAAAGCGTCTCCGTGCCCATATTGGTATAGGTCAACGTATAAATAATACTCTCCCCGGGCTTTGCTGTCGTCACCGATCCTGATTTCACCAGACGAAGCATCCCAGATGAGACATGGGTCATATCGGTGACCGCTCGCGTGTCAGTGAGCGACGAATTGACAAACGCTTGCAGCGCGGTGATGACCGATGTATTGACCGTCCCTAATGCCATATTCGTCGGCACCATTGCCCTTGCTAAAAACTTTAACGTCTGATTCGCCGTCAGGTTTAAGTCTCCCGCAGTCAGAGGCAGATCACCGGAGTCCAGTTGTGTGTTTGCATTCGTATCTTTATAGAACGTAAACATGAGTCCTTGGGAACTGGTTGTTGAAAGCGTGACCTGTCCAGTCGTTCCTGCAACAAGGGTATGGGCAAACACAGCGATACTCCCCGGCGCAGCCATTTGACTTCCGTTCGGAGAAAACGAAAGCGGGGGGACATCACCGAAATGATGATTGGCACGATCAACGCCAGGAGAAACAGAAAGTGCAATGGTATCAGGCGTTGTGGAGATATAATTCGCTGGATTGGTCTCACGAACAACAACCGAAAGTGTTGTTGCCGTTGGCACCCAAAGGGTATACAGACCGCTCTGCGCCGTAACCGTCTTGTCATAAACAGTCCCACCACCGGAGTCGGTCACTCGAACTGCTACACCACTATTCCCCGATTCCGCCCCTTCTCGAAGACCGTTGTTGGGAATCCCCCCACCCAATCCGGCATCTAAAAAGACGGTTCCCGTAATTTTCATTCCGGCAAAATTGCCAAAATGCTGTCCTGTAATATGGGCATTGTTAATCGTTACGGGAAGAATCGTCGCGGTCGTCGGAGAGTAATTCGCCGGAACGGTTTCTCGAACCTCATAAGTCCCATTGGCAATGCCCGTGAACATGTAATTCCCGGTTGCGTTAGTCACCTGTGTCGCCGTCAGGGTGTTCGCTGGCATCGCATAGATTCTGACCGTGACAGAAACAATGCCGATTTCTGTAAGATCGGGCACAGCGTTTCGGTTGACATCAGCAAAGACAACACCCGATACGTTATAGCCTAATACTTGGATCGTCGCGCCCGTAAAGGAGGTAATCGTCACGTCAAGCGATGTTGCGGAGACATTATTGTCATAAAACCCTTGGGGGGCGGTCGCTGCGGCGGTAAAGGTAATGGTGAGATTCCCGGCGGATGGAATATACCATGTGGCCCATGTGGGTATTCCAGTTCCAGCGGTGGGGTCGGTCACCGATGTCCGCGTGGCAGATCCCCCAGTACTGCCTGTAGCGGTATAAGTAAATCCGGTCGGAAGGGTATCGGTAATGGTCACTCCCCGCGCCCCGCGTGTCCCGGAATTGGTCAGCGTAATCGTATAGGTTGCTGGCGCACCGCCATTGACAGGGGTTGCCAGAACCGTCTTGCTAATGGTCACAGAGGGATTCGTATTACCTGTTGTCGTTTCGTAACGGCCAATATCAGGGAAGTTTCCATTAAAGAGTCCGGCAGTTTCATTGTTTTGATCCGGCTGTGATCCGCCCAAATCAATCCCCATGTTAATCATCGGGGACGTAGATAATAATGTAAAATCGCCAGCGCCAGAATTGGTATACAACGGATTCAATGGAATCGAGGCGGCCCCAATCGTGCATCCGCCGGTGCAATTTCCACTGGTGTTCCCAAAGAAACCGGAATAATCAATGTTGGCTGCGGGCGAAGCAATCCCAAATGCGCTGTTATTGGTAATCAGAGAATTTTTAATTTCGGTTGTCGCATCGCTATTCGTAATGCCGTTTCCCGTGTTGCCGTTGACCGTCAGATGAAATAATTTGTGATTCGCTCCCGTTAACGAAATGCCAACCCCTCCATTGCTTCGAATCAGGGACGACTCGATCACCGACCCCGACCCGCCTGAAATGGTAATGCCATTTCCCAGAAATGACCGTATCTCAAGGCGAGAAACTCGATTGGTCCCATTAGAAAGCGTTAACCCCGGCGTCCCCGCAGCAAGGCCCGACTGCGTTAAGATGACGCCCGCAAGCGGGCTGAATGCCGTTAATGTTGTTCCAGCAGGATCGGCAATGGCCGGTAAAGCCGATCCTGTGACCGTAATCGTTGCGGGAGTTGCTGGGGGGAAAAAAGTCGGGTTGAAATTGATGGTATCTAAAAAGTTCACGGATACGCCGGTATTGACAGCCGTCAATGCTTCCCGAAGTGAAATCCCATCGGTGCCTGGAAATGCCACGAGCCTTGATACAGAAGTAACCTCCCCATTGATCGTATCCGTCGTATTTCGAACCGTAACCTTATCTACCGTAGTCACAGTAAGGGTGTTGTTGTCGGTCACCGCATTGGCAGCAACGGTATTGGCATTGCCAGCACTAGCGGAAACGGCAGGGGAACTTGTCATCGCATCATCCACCGACACGGGGAACGCCAAACCGGAATCGGCTGTCGCGGGCACATCTAAAGTCAACTTCACGGTCATCCGTTTATCCCCAGAACTATTGGAAACGCGAAAACCGGAAGTAACCGTTACGGTTGAGGTTGTCGTTGCGACACAGTACTCGTTATTGTCCGGCAAGTTTGGAGGCGTGGTACAGTTCGTTGTCCCAGGAACCAACACATTTCCTGAAACGGTTACATCGGTTACAACAGAAGAGGCATAGCCGGCAGGAAGGGTGAGTATGATCTGATCCACACCAGACTGCACCGCGGTAATCGTCGGCAGGACATCCCATGTAAATGGGATTCCCGTGGAACCATAATAAACCGTAATCGGAGTTAATTCAGAAATGGCCGAAGAAGCAACCGCTGGGGTGCCAAACGCCGATTCCCTTGCCCCCATGTCCGGGGCAGACGAACTGAAATTCGGGGCGCCTCCGCCATCCATGTCCGGCTGATCGGCTCCCAAGTCCAGCCCCCGGTTAATCGCCGGAGAGGGAGCAGAAAGGGAGTAATCGTTTATGCCAATGTTTGTATATCTGGGATCTGCCTTAATTGAGTTCGCCCCAATGGTGCAGCCGCCGGCACAGTGAATATTGCCACCGGCACCATTACTAGCATATCCATTGTAGTCAATCGTTCCGGTGCCAGACAAAGAGGAGACACCCGCTGCCGTGTTATTGGTAATCAGGTTATTTCTGGCATCGAGATTGACCACCCCGGCCCAAACAATGATCCCTGTACCATTGTTATAAAGCGTGTTGTGGAATATCGTGTTGGTCCCGCCCGTGATGGCAATGCCACCATCAGGAAAGCCCCTGATAATCATTCCAAGAATCTTGTTTGCACCCGCAGTCAGGGTCAGACCATTTGCGCCGACCGCAAGACCACTTTGCGTTAGCTGTACCGTTGAACCCACCGCCGTAACAATAGTGCCGGCCGTATCAGCGATTGATGGAAGGATTAAGCCTGTTATCGTAATCGTTCCAAGCGTTGACACAAAATTAACCGTGTCTATTACTCCAATGGAGGCCCCGCTATTGACCGCAGTTAATGCTTCCCGAAGCGAAATCCCATCGGCTCCGGGAGCGGAAACCAATAATGCAGCAGAGCCGGTACTTCCATTGATTGTATCGTTTGTTGTCCGAACGGTCAGCTTGTCCACCGTAGTCACCGTGAGGGTATCGTTATCGGTAATCCCATTGGCAGCCGCTAAATTGGCATTACCCGCTGTTGCCCCAACCGCCGATGCGGATGTCATTTTGTCGTCTACCACTACAGTAAATGTTTGACCTGCATTAGCCGTCGTCGGGACAGTCAGTGTAAAATTAACCGTCATTCGCTTGTTCCCTGTCGTATCCAACACCCGCAATCCAGAAGTGATCGTTACGGTTGTTGTTGTCGTTGCGACACAGTACTCGTTATTGTCCGGCAAGTTTGGAGCCGTTGTACAGTTTGTGCTGCCAAGGGTCAGTGATGTCCCTGAAACAGTTGCACCCGTTACAGCCGGGGCCGAAAATCCAGTCGGAAGCGTGAGGACAATCTGATCCACACCCGACTGACTGGTACTAATGGTCGGCAGGACATCCCATGTAAATGGGATTCCCGTGGAACCATAATAAACCGTAATCGGAATGAGTTCAGAAATGACCGAAGAAGCAACAACTGGGGTGCCTAACGCCGATTCCCTCGCCCCCATATCCGGCGCTGTAGAATTAAAATTCCCACCAGAGGCTCCGTTCATATCCGGCTGGTTGGGTGTCAGATCGAAGCCCCGGTTAATCGCTGGAGAAGGCGTGGAAAGTGTAAAGTCAAAGGCTCCGGGGCTGGTGTAGCGCGGATCGGCTTTAATTGAATTCGCACCAATCGTGCAACCGCCGGTGCAATGCGCATTGCCAGCACCATTATTAAAATATCCATTGTAGTCAATCGTTCCTGTGCCAGACAGAGACGAGACACCCGCCACAGTGTTATTTGTAATCAGGTTATTTCTGGCATCAAGATTAGTCACACCGGCCCCCACAAAGAGGCCGGTTCCGTTTCCCTGCAAAGTATTATGGAACAGTGTATTCGTCCCGCCGCTCATCGCAATCCCGGCATCCGGAAAACCACGAATGATCATGCCTAAAATTTTATTGGTTCCGCCGTTTAGGGTCAGGCCATCGGAGCCCGCAGCAAGACCTGTTTGCGTCAGCTGCACCGTTGAGCCAACGGCAGTCAGGATCGTACCGACTGCATCATCTAGCGATGGAAGGGGTGTCGAAGAAACGGTAATGGTTCCAAGCCCCGACACAAAATCAATCGTATCCAAAACAGTAATAGACTCGCCCGATTCTACAGCAGTTAACGCTTCCCGAAGCGAAATCCCGTCTGTCCCAGGATAGGCAACCAATAGGCCAGCCGAGCCAACATTGCCGTTTACGGTATCGGTCGTATTGCTCACCCGAACAGTATTGACCGCCGTCACGGTCAGGGTATTGTTGTCGGTTACCGCATTGGCGGCGGTTCCATTGGCGTTTCCGGCTGCGGCGGTTATGGCAGCAGGAGAAGTCATCTGATCATCCGCCGTTGCACCAAAGACGCCCACTCCCACAGAAGTTGGCGCCGTCAATGAGAGATTGACTTTAAAAGTCTTATTGGTCGTGGAACCAATAATTCGAAGGCCGGAGGAAATGGTCATCGTTGTCGTTGTGGTTGCCACACAGTACTCCGTTGTGTCAGGCAGGTTCGGTGCGGTCGTGCAATTTGTGGTTCCGGGTGATAGTGTCACGCCAGAGACAATCACCGAAACAAACGCCGGTGCTAAGTAGCCGGCAGGAAAGGTCAGCACAACCTGATCAATCCCCGATTGTGTCGTCGTCGCAATGGTTGGCAGCGTGTCCCAAACAAACGGAATCTCCGTTGAGCCAGTTAAAACCGTAATGGGAATCACCTCCGCGACGACTGCCGATGCAGCGGCTGGCGTGGATAGACTTGATTCTCTGGCACCCATATCCGGGATACTCACATTGAAATTCCCCGCCGTCGCCCCGTTCATATCCGGCTGATTGGTCGTGAGATCAATGCCCCGGTTAATCGCCGGAGAAGCGGCAATCAGCGAGAAATCGCCTGTCCCCACATTGGTATAGCGAGGATCGGCCTTGATGGAGTTCGCACCAATCGAACAGCCGCCGACACAGTGAATGTTTCCCCCCGTTCCATTATTAAAATAGCCATTCTGGTTAATCGTGCCGACCGTGCTCTCCGCAGAAATACCAGCGGTTGTGTTGTTGGTGATAAGATGATTACGGATATCAAGCCCAGTCACTCCGGCGGAAACGGTGATGCCAGCACCGGTATTGGCGGCAATTGTATTTTGAAATAACTTTGCGCTGTTACTCGATAACGAAATACCCCCGCCACCATTGGCATGAATCACCATTCCTGAAATCTCGGTTCCCGCTCCCGCAGCGGCTGTGATCGAAACCCCTTCCCCTGTGAAGTTCCGAATCGTCAAACCCAGTAGACGGTTACTTCCAGTGGACAACGTGAATCCAGTCGTTCCCGCACCCGCGCTGCTTCCATCTACAATCACCCCGGCGGGCAAGATGGTTGGAACAGTGGGTCCCGTTGTTGGACGATTTAACGCAATAATCGCCGTTCCCGTTGCATTCTCAATAGAAGGTAGAGGGGAAATCGGCGTAATGGTCGCTGGCGTTCCGACCGGAAAAATTGAGGGATTAAAATCAATCGTATCGAAAAAGTTAGCCGACTCTCCAGCGTTTACGACGGTTAATGCCTCCCGAAGCGAAATCCCATCTGTCCCCGGATAGGCAACCATCAGACCGGCAGAACCCACATTCCCATTGACCAGATCGTTCGTATTACGAACCATCACCGTATCCACCGTCGTGACGGTCAGGGTATCGTTATCGGTAATTCCGTTGGCGGCCACACCATTTACATTTCCGGCACTGGCCCCAACAGTCGCCGCTCCCGTCATCTGATCATCCACATTCGACACAAAAACCAATCCGGAATCTTCAACCGCCGGGACGGTCAGTGTAAAGTTAACCGTGATCTGCTTATTGGCCGTGGTATCGAGAATTCGGTTGGAAAAAATAATCGAGAGCACGGAACCCGCGACAGAGACGCAGTACTCCGTCGGTTCGGGAAGAATCACCGGCGCACAATTCCCTGTTCCAAGCGTTAGAGACAAGGCAGAAACAGTGACACCCGTTACAGCAGGCGTGCTATAGCCTGTCGGCAGCGTCAGGTTCACCCGGTCTACACCAGAGTGAGACGCACCAATGGTCGGCAAACTCTCCCATACAAACGGAATGCCAGTTGCGTTCCAATAAACGGTAATTGGAACCAGTTCCGAAAGAGCCGATCCCGCAACGGTCGGCGTGGAATTGCTCGACTCCACCGCGCCGATATCAGGTGCCGTTCCGTTAAATGCCTCTCCGACGTTGACCCCGCGGTTAATCGCGGGTGAAGGCGTGGTTAATGAAAAATCGCTGGTATATGCCGTACCGGGGCTTGTATACCGGGGATTCGCCTTGATCGCATTGGCCCCTAGTGTACAACCGCCGACACAAAGTCCGGAGGGAACATTTCCATAAGTGTTGTTATAATCAAGTGTCCCACCGGCAGGCGCGTTGATGCCGGGCCCGCCATTATTAGTGAACTGATTATTGCGCAGATCAAATCCCGTAACAGTGCCCCCAATTAAAGTCCCCGTCGCGGTATTATGGCTGACCGTATTATTAAAGAGCGTGGTAGTGTTCGCCGCAATATCCACGCCAATCGCAGTATTCCCGTTAATGGTGTTGAACTTTAAGAGACTGCCGGTTGCGGCGGAAATATCCACGCCGTCTCCTGTGTTCGCAGCGATCCGAGCATTCTTGATGACCATTGCAGTACCGCCTTGGATTGAAACCCCAATGGCCGAATTGGATCGAATGATTGTTCCATCAATTTCGTTCCCAGCACCAGACATGACCAGAACCCCTGGGCCTGTGATCGTGTTCATCACCGTTCCAGTTAATATCTTATTGGAGGCTGTCTCGAATCGGACGCCCGCGCCCGTTGCTCCGTCAATCGTTGTCGCGGAAACCGTCGTGCTGGTCCCGGTCACCACTAAAACGCCAATGCCAGTCGGAGAGGTGATTGTTGAACTGGTGATGTTGTTTAATGACCCTGTCACATCCACCCCAATCCCCGTGTTGCTTGTCATGGTGAGCGAGGTCAGGTTATTGGCGTTTCCCGTAACAATCGCGCCGGAAGCACTGTTGGACGAAACCTGTGCGGAAGAGATGGTGTTGGAATTGCTTTCGATCCGAACCCCTGGGCCGACATTTAAGTTGATCGTTCCGCCGGTCACCGTGTTCCCCGTACCGGTCTGAATCAAAACGCCGCCAGTCCCATTCGCGTTAATCGTATTCCCCGTGGCCGTATTCGACGAGCCGGTGATGAACAAACCGCGCTGCCCTGATCCGGTAATGGTATTGTTTGCAACCGTCGTATTCGAATTTCCAGAGAGTGAGATGCCGTGCTGTGACGATCCTGTGATTGTATTGTCTGAAATCGCCGTATTTGTATTTCCAGAGACCGACACGCCGTGTGTTCCTGAATTCGTGATGGTGTTATTCGTAACGGTATTTGAAGATGCGGAGACAAAAACCCCAATGGTCGTATTCGTAGCGGCTGTTGATCCGGTAAGGGAATTGGAATTGGACGCAAATTCAACCCCAATGCCAGTATTAGATGAGATCGTTGATGTGACAATCGTGTTATTCGTACCCGTCGCAATTTTAATACCGCCACCCGAATTACTCGTGACGGTCACCGTGGTCATACTGGTCGTTCCGCCGGTAATATCAATACCGAGTCCGCCATTTAATGTACTCGTTGACCTGATAATATTATTCCCGCTGCCGCCTGAAACAAAGATACCATTTGTCCCGTTCTCTCTGGAGGTTACATCTGTGATGGTATTATTTGAAGCGGCGGAAAGAAGGATTCCAACCCCATTCGTTCCGGTTCCAGAAAATCGCTTCACCGTAAAATTGCGGAAGTAATTTGTGTTTGAAGCCGCAGTCAGGCCGATCAGCGATCCAGTATTGCCTCCGTCAATAATCACTCCTTTGCCAAACCCATCGAAAAGAACACCAACGGTATCCGTCAGGGATGGAAGAGACGGTGCTGCGATCGCAATGGTGCCGGGAGTTCCCGAAGGAAAGATTCCGCCGTCAAAATTAATCGTCTCGCGAATGCCTGACCCGACACAGCCTGAAATCTGGCCCCGCTCGGCAGCGGTCAGCACGGACGTAGAAAGCGTTCCGTTGGCTAAGCGTATCGCCTCTCGCAACGTCACAACCGAGTTTCGCACATCGCCGTCGGTCAGGGTATTCACAACAATAATCGGATCGCCGACAGTCACGGTCACGTCATCCAGCGTACTGATAGCAAGCGTCCCATCGTATGAACTGGTAGGACTGCCGGTAGACGAACCGGAGGTGTGATACGTCGCCGCCGCAGTCGCACAGCTCACTGCAGCTTGAAACGTAATCGAAAGGGTTCCGGTTGCCGGAATCGAAAAGGTTCCCCATGATGGAGACGACTCGCCACCAGCGGGATTTGGGGTTAATGGGGAGCGCGTGGCATTCCCGCCAATCACCGTTGATCCGGCAATAAATATAAACCCAGACGGAAGTGTCGCCGTCCCAACAACGCTGGTTGCAGCAGTACCGCCAGTATTGGCAAAGTTCATCGTGACTGTTGCCGCCCCGCCAGCAAGAACCGAAGGGGTTGAATTAGAAACCGTTAAAGCTAAAGTTGCAGAAGCACCGGACGATTCATACGCGCCCATGTCCGGGGTTGCTCCGTTAAATAAACCTGCCCCCGATCCATTGACATCGGGCTGGTCGGCTCCCAAATTCAAGCCGGCATTGATGGCTGGCGAGTTAGGCTCCTGCAGATGAAAGTCGTAAGTCGGGGACGACGGATTGACGAAGAGGGGATTGGAGGTGAGCGAATTGGCCCCGTTTGTGCATCCGCCGATACAGGCTCCGCCGGTATTGTTGAAATAGTCGTTATAGTTCACCGTGCCGCCAAAAGGGGCATTTAATCCGCCACCGGTGTTATTCGTTAACATGTTATTTCGAACATCGAATGACGATACCGAAGAACCCACTTCGATGCCATCTCCTCCATTTCCGTTACTGGTATTATGATAAATTTTCCCTGTCGCTGCGGAGATTAAAATGCCGTCAGCCGTTCCGTTTCTCACCGTATTGATTGTCACTTTTGCACCCGTAGAGCCAAGGCCAATCGTGATGCCGATGCCGGTTGTATCACCCACTAGATTTTTTGTCACGGTTGGCGATGGCGAAGCGGAAAGGATAATGCCGGCGGTATTGTTCAAGACCGTATTGGAGTCAATGATATTCCCGGACCCGCCGTCAACGTTAATTCCAGCACTCAAATTGCTTGTGACATGATTATTAAGAACACTGTTTAAGGTGGGGTTTGTGCAGCAAATCTGAATCCCAAATGTTCCAGAGGATGAAACGATATTGTCCCGAATCATCAAACTGGTGGGCGATCCGGTGGAATCTATCCCGGCTCCCGAAGAGGCCGCCACGGTGTTTTCCTTAATCGTATGGGACGTTCCGCCCGTGATCATGATCCCCGTAACACGCGCGTTATTGATTAGGTTTTTTGAAACCTCGTTATTGCTGGATGTGGAAAGGGAAAGCGCAATTGCTGTTCCGTAATTTCGGAAGATTAAGTTCCGAACGATATGATTATTCGCAGCGAGATTCAGACCGGAGATCGTCGAAGCAAGCGATGTTCCGTCTAATACCACACCAGCAAGATAAGGCGCGGTAAAGGCATCAATCGTCACCCCCGATGCGTCAGTAAGAGAGGGGAGGGCCGATCCGGGCGTAATCGTTGCGGTCGCAGCCGATGGAAAAACACTGGTATTAAAAACAATAATCTCTGGGATCGGCGTATTATTGACTCCGGCCCCTCCCGCTTGCGTTGCGGTGATGGCCTCTCGAAGGGAAATCCCGTCGGTTCCCGGAAACGGCACCAGCATCCAGGCCGATGTGACCGTTCCATTCACGGCGTCGCTCGTGTTCCTGACAATCACCCGATCAACCGTCTCCACCGTAAGGGTGTCGTTATCCGTGATACCATTCCCGGATGTTGTATTCGCGTTTCCGGCAACAGCTGCAATGGAACCGACTCCGGTCGTCATCACATCGTCGGCCGTTACACTAAAGGCAGAAAATCCAGTCACGCTGGGAACGGAAAGCGTGAAATTTACGCTAAATCGCTTGTTGCTCGTTGTATCGAGAATACGTCGTCCAGAGGTAACAGTGAGTACAGAGCTGGCAAACGTAAAACAATACTCATTGGTATCTGGCTGGCTCGGACAGTTGGCGGCTGCCCCCAGCGTAAGACTTGTTCCAGAAACAATTACACTGGTTATGACTGGAGAGGCAAACCCGGACGGAATGGTCAGCGCAACACGATCAATACCAGACGCTGTGGAACTAATCGTTGGAAGGGTGTCCCATGTGAATGGAATGCCGGTTGATGTGTAATAGACGGTGATCGGGACTAACTCCGATACCACCGACGTGGCCGCAGCCGGCGTTGCAAATGTGGACTCTCTTGCCCCCATGTCGGGACCTGTGGGATTAAAATTCCCTGCGACTCCCCCGTTCATGTCTGGCTGATCTCCCACAAGATCAATCCCGCGGTTAATCGCCGGAGAGGAAGCCAAGAGGGCATAATCGTTTGTGCCGACGTTGGTGTAACGCGGATCCGCCTTAATTGAGTTGGCCCCAATGACACAGCCTCCCGTGCAGTGGGCGTTGCCTGCGCCGTTGTTAAAATAGTCGTTGTAGTTAATCGTCCCAGGGGACACATCGGCAGAGACCCCCACTGTCGTATTGTTGGTAATCAGGTTATTTTGTAAATCAACGGTAGCGCTTGCCCCAATACTGATACCGGTCCCATTGCCCTGTAACGTATTATGGAACAGCTTGTTTGTCCCAGATGCACTGGTAATCGCAATCGCGGCGTCCGGAAACCCACGAATAATCATTCCCTGAATCTTGTTGACCCCTGCGGTAATGGTCAATCCGTCGCTGCCGGCAGCAAGCCCGCTTTGTGTCAGCTGCACGGTGAGTCCTGCCGCCGTAATAATGGTTCCGGCAATATCAGAAACCGATGGAAGAGGCACACCTGTTACAGTAACGGTAAGGGGGGATATAAAAGTGATTGTATCGAGAATCCCCGCACCCGGACAACCGCCTGACTGATTCAACTCATCTACCGTCAAGACGGACTCGGTCAATGTCCCCTCTGAAAGCAGGATCGCCTCCCGCAGGGTTAAGACGGTGTCCCGCGTATTGTTATCAGACGTTGCGTTAACAGTGATTGTCCCCGCAGAACCTGCAGTGACCGTAACATCTTCGGCGGCGGAGCCTGCTCCATTAAATATAACAGTTGTGAAGTTTGACCCTGATGTGGAGGGCGAGTTGTTCTTTAATCCCGGACTGGCTGAACAATCGAGATTGACCGTAAATGTAATCGTTAAGGTGCCGGTACTTGCCGGGATGGTCCATGTCCCCCATGTGGGTGTCGTTGTGCCTACGGCTGGATCAGATACTGCCGTTCGGGTGTTATTTCCCGTAATCGAGCCGGTTGAGGCATATGAAAAGCCTGTTGGAAGCGGATCATTGACCGTTACGCCGGTCGCATCCCCCGCCCCGGTATTCGTAACGGTGATCGTGTAGGTTGCCTGTCCCCCCTGTGGAACCGACGGAGTAGATGTTGTCTTTGTGATTGCAATGGCAGGAGCCACAAATGTGGTAACAGATGCTGTGGCCGGGGCATTATCCGATGTGGTTGTGGTGGTGTCAATCTGGGTGTTTTGTATGTGTCCCACAGCAGAATTAACGTGTGTTCCCACACTCCCGGGCATCGCCGCCTGAAAGGTTAAGACAAATGTTCCTGACGCAGGGACAGTAAATGGCCCGTTATAGGTCAGTGTTTGTCCAGAGATAATCGGGTTGGCATTGGAAGTACACGGAGAAGCGCAAGTATACACCGATGAGCCAGTCACATAGCTTGCGCCGCTGGGTAAGGTGTCAATCAGGTCATCGAGCGTAACCGCAGCCGATCCACTGTTTGATACGGTCAGTGTATAGGTTGTATTACTTCCAGCGGGAACACTGGTAGGATTGGCCGACTTAGCCAATGTAAGCGTATTGGTTGCGGGGGGAGTATTGACAACATTAACAGCGTCATCGAAGTCCGCGTTGTACTTGAGATTTCCCGTCTTTACCAGGGTATAAGCCATTAACGGCGTTGTCCCTGTTCCAACAACCAACCACTGGTATGTAACCACACCGAAAAGAGGGTTTCCATTGATCACGTCTGGGAATTGGGCTGTCCCCGCAACAGGCCGGTCAAAATAGAGAACATTGGAATAAGTTGCAGCAAGACTGGTAGGGGCCGCACAAGTCCCTGCCGTATAAAACTGAATGGTGCTGCCCATAAACTGTAGAATACCCCCGGCATAAGAAGTGCCATTCGCCGCACCCTGAATGGAGAGAGAATCAACCGTATTATTGACATTGCCAAAATCGGAACGAAACGTCTCGGTAATGGTATTGCCTACAATCGCAGTCCCTGAAAAGGTCGGGGGCTGACAAATCGTCTGGCTGCTGGACGCAATAACGCCACCTTCTGTGGTAATCGAGCCGCCCGTGGCCACATTAGCCTCTCCCACACTGGTTGTCGTAAAGGAGTAGGCGGAAGCCCCTAGGGTCGCCGGGTATTTGACAAACCAGAAGGCATATTTGACATTCGCAGCCCCAGGCAAAATGGTTCCCAGTTTTCGCTCAAAACTCTCACCAGCAGCAAGAGAGTAACCTGCAGGAAGGGCATTTAATGTGACCTTTACATCTTGAAGCGCGGCGGCATTGGTGTTCTCTACTTTTACGCTAAAAAGGACCATCTTAAGGTCAATCGCTGGGTTACTGTCCACGGGCACAGAAGGGGCCGTTAAATTCGTTACAGTAGGAGCGGCCGCCCATAAGGAGAATGGGAAAAAAGAGATTAAAAGGATCAGGAGAAGCAACCTTTTGATTGGCATTCTACTCATTGATTTCCTTCCGGCAACGCTTTGCCTTCATTTCGCAGGGGACGCTCCCCTCGCAGGGGACGCTCCCCTCGCAGGGGACGCTCCCCCACATGGAGTTCAACCCTGCGATTTTTTGCATAGGCCGACTCGGTACGCCCCAGATCAATGGGCATGTCTTCTCCGTAGGAGACCATCTCCATTTTATTCTTAACTTTATGACGTTTTAGCGCCTTCCAAACAGATCTTGCCCGCCACAGACCCAATCGGTCGTTATATTCTTTTGGCCCTCTCCGATCGGTATGTCCTGAAATCGTCACCGCTAAAGTGGGGTTCTGCTTGAGGAACGTGGCATATTCAGTTGCTTTGGCTTTTCCCTTTTGTGTCAGCACGGATGAATCAAATTTGAAATGCGTGTCCGTGAATTCAAAATAAACCATCGGATCCATGCCACTCATTTCTATAATGGGTGGAGGAGGAACCTCATCCTGATACGAAACACTCACCTCTGGAAGCGGGGCTGCGCGGCCGCCTGCGGTATTGAGCCCTCCCGTTGGTCGGTCTGACAGAGGCGATATCACTTCTTGAAATGAGACGGTTGGCTGTGGAACTGGAATCGAAACGAGGATCGGCAGAGGTCGCATTTCTTGCAGCGTCATCGGGCCGCCGTGAATGAAATGGGCAAGTTGTTCATCAAATTTGTAACGGAGCCGAATGAAGACCCCTTGGACAAACGCGCGCTCCTCGGTGAAACTTTCCTGATCATAACCATTCACCTGATAACCCACTGAAAGCCATAGATTTGTGGCCAGTCGGGTTCCTGCTTCCAATCCGTATCCCCACAATTTAGACGCGGAGCGATCTTGCCAAAAATGCCTTGCTTCAATGCCAAAATCAATCTTGGGCGTTAAATCATAAGTGACTCGGAATGCTCCCATCTGGGTCGTTGAATGCCCGCCGTCATCTCGTACCATTCGATTGGCATACTTCAAAAAGAGAATGGTTTTTGGTAATACGCGAATATTGGCCTCAACCGATTCGGCAAAAATTCTTGCAATCCCGCCCGTCCCAGCGGGACTTCCTCCTTCCGAATCGTACTTAAATTCCGACTTCAATAGCAGATGAATCTGATCTGTTTCAACAGGTCGAATGGCAATCCCAAAAGTGAGAAGCGAAGACAATTTGTCCTTGGTCTGCTGCTTGCCATCTTCTGCAAATAAAGTTTCACGGGCCAAAAGAGAAAGATTGGAATTCACGTTATAGGCCATCGCCAATGTTCCCAAATGTGACGTCAGGTTTTCGGTCTTTCTAATTTCATAACGGGTTGTTCCTTTCAGATCTGGACGGGCCAGATGTTCCAATCCAATTGTAAAGGCAATGGCATCGTTTTCTTCCGTGCCCTCGATTGTTTCAGTCTGTTCAAACGACGACGAAAGCGTGACCCCTTTTTGAATCGCAAAACGATTGCGCAGCCCAATCGCAGCCTGATCCTCGCGGCCAGAAATGGATTGTGCAATTTTATATTCCGAAAAAGCAGTTGTCCCTGGGTACACGGTTGAATCTATTCCAACACTCGTCAGTGAACGGCGTCCTGCGCGGGCAATCCCATTCTGGCCAAATGCAATTGCCCCGGCAATCGCTGGACCACCCGAAATCCACTCTTGCTTGCTGCGCAATTTTGTATTTTGGGTGATCTGATAATCGTTTCCGAGTGTAATGATATTGGCTTTACGATTGAGAGCCTCTTCGTACTCGACCGAAGTTGTGAGTTTCGGCACCCCCGGAAAAGGGGTCATGACTTTTGCCAGAAGGGTGTCTGTCTCTAATTTTTCTGTGGCGGTCTGATCTTCAATATGTTTAAAGCCGATCTCTCCCTTGGCATTGCCAAACGCCTGTTCAACCTTCAAATCGGTCGTGATCCTTTCGGTCGCAAGGTTTTCATCAATGGACTCTATCGCGTTGACCCCGACGATTGTTCCTTCCCGTGGCGTAAGACGCGCTGTCATGCCTTGCTCTATTTTTCCGCCTGCAATGTTCGACGATGAATTCTTGAAACCAGGATCGGTTTCAATCCGGTAGAGATCAGCGGCGATCATCGAATTGGGCTTAATCGAAAGGGTTCCTTTCCAACCGGAGCCTGAAGTGGGAACGCCCAATTGAATGGTTTTTGATTCTGCGATCTCCCATGACGCGATGATCCCTTCGAATAATTTTAACCGCAAGTCCGATCCGTAAAGAGAAAACCTGTTTTGAGGTTCGTCCGATTGTACGAAAGTGCCTCCAATGCGAAACCGCTCTGATAATTTAATTTTGCCGTTGACGCCGTAGGTATCAAATAAAATTCCACTCCCTCGTGTTTCATAAGTTATTTTAATAAAGACCGGATTGAAATTGGCATCAAGGCTTGCGATGGGCGCTCTGAAAAGAATCTGGCCTGTGCGCGTATCCAATGTGTAGTCTAAAAATCGGTATTTTGCCTCTGAGGCAATGACAATTTCAGGCCGTTCTCGATCCACGGTGATGATCTCTATCTGATCGGAATTTTCGACAATCGGAAACGCGGTGAGCGAATAAAATCCGGATGTCCCGTTTCCGGCAATGCGTTCTACAATCTGTTTTTGCACGGAACGATTGTGAAAGGCGGTCAGCGTCCGATCTTCGTCTTCATAGTGATATTTTAATCCGTTCAGCGTCCGCTGATAGGCGGCAAGTTCGTTGCCGGTAAAGTCGGGAGAGAAATCTCCAAACAGTAAAAAACTTTTTCCCTTCTCCACTTTTACGTAAAGACGTCCGGTAGACTGCGCATCAAATGCCTTGACCGAAGCGTCGCCGTAAATGGGGTAAAACGCGTCCGGCTGAATATCACGGAAGAGCCGTTCTTTTTTCTCTTTATCCGAATCGTAAGATAGCGTGAGCAGTGCCGATCCTTTTACTTTTCCTTTGATGTAAAAGGCAGCGCGGTTATCGCCCGTCAAACCTTCGTCAAATCGGTCGTCGTGGGTCACCGGCATAATATTCCCCTTAAAATTTCTTAGATTGATTGTGCCGTCTAAAATGCCAACCGCAACGATTTCCCGAAGCGCCGGCACGAACGATACCTTGACTTGGCCCCAATTGGAGAGGCCATCTATTGCCTGTACCGTGACAATCGCATCCTCGACATTTTCCGATGGAATCAATTGCAAGGTTGCCTTTCCATCCGATACTGCAATCTGATGATCGGGACGATCTGGGTCCAAGTCGGCTCCGATCAGCCTGCCATGGCTTGTCGTGACCGTTAAAAACTCGCGCGTTAAAACAGGTAACCCATCCTGATCAAAGAGTCGAATTGCGAGTGTGGAAGGCGTCACCCCATCTGCTGGAACTGCTTTGGGATCGGCCGTAATCTGCACGCTGTTGATCTTTCCCGGCACCGAAACGGTGATCATTTGCTGTTGTCGAAGATTTCCAAATCCGTCGAAACCATCCACTTCTATTTTATTTTTTCCCGCGCCCAATGGAACGGCGACCCACTCGATTCCCGCAACCGGCTTATCACTCGCAACGACAATCGCCCCCACATGGTGATCTTGAATCGGACGATCATTGACGCGCAATTTGAAGTTAATACCAGAATGCCCCGACACAATCACGTTCGTGGATCGAATGGGGAGAATGGCCAAATCGCGCGGAGAGACAATCGTAAGATTTTCTGAAGCTGCGGCGACAATGGCCTGTAGGGGCGAACCGATGTGTTCGCCCACGTCACGAGGGCCGACACGCAGGTCGGCCACTACAAGAGGGTTTCCGCGTTTTTTAATAATCGGCTCCCAAATGGCTTGAGGCAGTGCGGCAATTGTAAAGTTGGCCTTGTGCAACTCGCCATGCGTGAGATCAATAAATCGAGAACGCGGGTCACCCGCAAATCGTGTAGACGAATCAGTCAGGAGAAATTCGGATGGAAGTGTGAGGGGGTCAATCTTTAATACATGTGTGGTGGGTTTTAACCCATAGAGAGAATATTTTCCATCCGCATCGGTTGTGACCGATGTGCCATCTTCCAGAATCAGCCGAACTGCCGGAACGCCCGGCTCCCCTTCGTTTTGATCGCCATCCGCGTTTAAGTCAATGAATACCTTCCCGATCAAAATGGCGCGATCGGTGAATACCCCCGGAACAATCTTTACGCCAAGCGCGGCCTCATTGGAAATGGCTTTGCCCAGCATCGAGCGGCCGGTTGCGTTGGCGCGATTGACCCCATCGCCGATCATTGCCCCGGGTCCAACAATGGCTTGATAGGTCAATGTGGCTTCTTCTCCGATGCCAAGACGACTTTGTACCGGCGTGATGCACGATAACGCAAACGTCATCGGATGCCCCGTGATGGGATCAGCCAGTGGTGTCGGGGTTGTTCCGAGCGGTGGCCTACAAGTCGCGCTTCCTGGCAGATAGGAGATGCCGACCGGTGGATGATCAAATAATCGGATGTCCAGCACCGGCAAATTCACCGAGGTATTCCTGACCTTGACCGTATACGTGACGATGTCTCCGATTTCGGCTTCTCGCTTGTCGGCCGTTTTTTGAACAAAAAGAATCGGGCGCGTTGGGTCAATTGGAATATCAAACGCGACAGCACTGGTCAGCGTAAACGTCTGACCATAAGAGCCGATGGGATCAACGATTCTTCCTGCCGGTGCCAAATTCGCGGGAGGCAGCACCGATGGAAACGAATATCCAGATGGCAATTTTGAGAGCAGGATTTTATATTGACCGGGCGGGGCATCAAATAAAAAACGCCCGTCCGTGCCGGTGGTTACGGGGTTTTGTCCAATGTCCGAAACTGCCCCTCCGGAAATCGCATCGGCCAACGTCACGGTCACATTGGCAATGGGCTTGTTGATCACCGAATCAAAGACTACCCCAGATGGGTCAATCAGAACAGAGGCCGAAAGTGCCGAACGACTAATGGCATTGGCATGGCTTAGAGACAGGGTGGAGTTTTTTGCCAGTTGCAAAATCGTGTCGTTGGGTGATGCCAACGGGGCTTGCGCTGTCTTATTGTTTCCCGATGGGGAGGAGTTTGGCAGGCTGACATATTCGACCTGCGATAAAAAAAGTCCGGTGTTCTCTCCCGATTCGATGATTTCAACAAACTCTTTATCCCCGGAAATAACGTCATCTAAAGCGGCTATTCCACCCGATTCAATGGTACCGTGGAGTTGATTCATTGCAGAGGCGATGACCCGAATATAAATCGTTTGTCCCAATCGGTAATAGGAGACTGGGATTCCCAGTCTATCCACAAAAAATGCCCCATCCGGATTGACGACAAGGTGTATGAGCTTATTGCTATTAGCAAACAGCATTGCGGTTGTTGGATCAGAATCGTTATAGACGGCTTGTCCAATCGTGCTAATTTCGGTTTGAGAGATCCAAGGCAGTGTCCTTGATTTTAATTTCATCACCGCAACCTGACTTGGCAATAGTTTTCCGAAGTTGGAAAGAATAATCATTCCTACTTGGGCGACACGGCTTCTTTTGATTCCGATGGGTAGCGTGTCTACCCAGACCCCGCCGATTTGATAGATGAATTGCTGATCAGACGGTGCGCCACCTTCTGCGGCCTCAAAAACACTGTTCGCCGGAATCGGAAGAGAAAGGAGCACGCCTCCCATGTTTGTTAGCGAGCCTCCCTCTCCATTAATCGCCCCGATGAATACAGGCGTATTGACCGGTTCCGCTGAAAAGATTCCCCTATTCGTCGCGCGCAATAGATATTCAATGACATGATTTCCACCCACCGGTTGAACGGATGTCGCGGAAAGGGAGAGAAGTATCTCGGCTTCGTTCGTAACGCTGATGGTGTTGGTTGCACTTTTTGATTTTGACGGATTGACGGAGGAATGAACCGTTACGACGATTTCAGCCGTTTGTCCTGGGATTGCTGTTTGTGGGATTTCAGCCGAAACAATCACCGCGCGCGATTCTCCCATTGCCATCTCTTTCAGAAATGTCGTTTTAATCTCTCCCGCGTCAACAATCCCATTTTGATTGGGGTCTTCGTAGAAAGCAATTTGACTGGGGACAAAAGCGCCGCTCGGCAAAGCAGTGAGAATCATTGAATCTGTTGTGTTTCCAGTATTGGTCACCCGATGTGGAAATAAAATCGCCTGTCCCAATGGCGCGGAGACATCATTGGCCGATCCCATTTCCACACCGGCGACTTTCTCAACGATAATCGAGACGGAGTTGGAGACGGCTTGGGTTCCCATCCCGGTCTCGACATCAAAATAGGATGCCCTGGCTTGAGAAAAAACAATGGTTCCAGCCGGTGTCGCCGCAAAGGCCGGGAGCGCGAGGAAACAAAGCGACAATGTAACCACGAGCGCGCCAAGTCGTACCGATTTTATAAACTGATTGATGTTCACGCTTTATCCTCAAAGATTTTTTCCTCGTGCAAAAACAGTTGGTATGTTGTTTTTGTAGGGGCAGGTTTTGTGCCTGCCCCTGCGACGAATAAAACATCATTGCGTGGCGATCAGTCTATTATGACGTTGAACGAGACGGTTCCGTTTGCTCCCGATGCAACCGTCCCGATGTTAAATTGAACGGAACCTTTTGTTCCGCTCATTAACGTTCCAATATCGGCATCCGCTCCGTCGGTTAAGATCGTCGTTCCATTTAAACGCATGGACCCGATGACAAACGTCGTGTTCACTGGAATCGCGTCGGTCACCAAAAGCGAGCTGACCGATGCCGCGCCCACATTCTGATATGAGATCGTGTATGTCACAGTCGTTCCCGGCGGCTGCGAACCTGCAGGCAATGCGGACAACGTCATCTCAATCTGACCGGTCACCACCGTGGTTTGGTCACTGTTAGATTGCGCCGGGGATGTCCCAACAGTATTCACCGTCCCGGTCGGGGTTGCGGTGAGGGTCATGCTATCTACCGCGCCATTGGCCGCCGACGATGGGGCTGCAACACGAATAATCAGGCTCGTGGAACTCCCCGCGCCCAACGCAGATGTCGAAGTGGCAACCGCATCTGCCCCGTTGATCAATCCATCACCGTTATTATCAAGGTAGATCGTTGTTAAAAAGCCCGGCTGGCTATTCGTCGCAGTCAGGTTAATTTGCGGCTCGATCACATTCCCCATGTTTTTCAAGACATGGGAATACGTCGTGGCCGACCCGGATGATGTCTGGCCGTTCTGGTTTTGGAGCAGCGAAATCGCCCGTACGGTATTGACCGTCAGCCGATCCATGATAATATCGGCTGCCGCCGAGGCCACTGATATGCCACGGAAGAAGAGATTTATATTGGTTGCTCCCGCGACCGCCGGAGAAACCGTAACCCGCGCGATAATCTCTTTGTTGCCCCCCGCACTGATTTGTCCTGTACTCATAATCGGTGCACCAGTTGGATTTCCCGATCCATCACCAAGGAAGAACAAAATCGCCGAGATATTTGCCGGAAGAACCCCTGCGGCAAAACTTGCACCAACGTTGCTAAATTGAACATCGAAGCTGTCGGGATTTGGCCCCGTGTTTCTTATATGCATGTCCACGTTGACCGTTGCGCCCGGGTTGCCGAAAACGGTTACCACTGGAGAGCCTTCCGGACCGATTCCTGTACCCGGTGTGCCTGCTCCGGCGCTGGTGTTTGTCACATCCACTCCTGGACCTGTGATCATGGAAAGACTATTGATGACAATATCGGAAACGGTGTTGTTGGCAACCGAACGCGCGGTGGTTGTCGCGTTAAACGGCGCGCCGGTATTGCTGGCATTGGCCGGAAGCGTTGCCTTCATAATAACATTTAAAGTCGTAGAGGCATTCATCGCACCCGTGTCGGGAATGCCATCCGCGTTTGTATCGAGCAGCGGAGTGATCCCATCCGCGCCAAAGAACGAAAATGTCGTTCCGGCTGGATAGTTGCCGTTTGCAACCGTTATGTTATATCGATCGGCGCCGTTTGAGGTATTTTGCACAGCGTTGACAAACGAAATCGTTGATCCCGCGCTTCCGACTGAAACAACCTGAATATCATCAAGTGGCGAGTCGGTATCCCGAATCAACACCGAAGGCATGAGATTGACTAAAGTGCCCGTTGTGTTACTGGCTTGTGAGGTAGCAATCGCCCCGTTATTAAAATGCATGATCGTTTGGTTGTTAATCGTTCCGACTTGCGCCGAAGCGTTTACGGTAACTCGGAACGAAAAGAGACCCGACTGTCCGCCCGTCAGTGCGGTGGTGAACAGATAGGCCACTGCGTCAAATGATGGTGGTACCGCCGTAACGTATGTGTGTTCCAGCGCCCCCGTTGCGTGATAAACCAATTGACCGAAAGAGGGAGTCGGTATTCCCAGAAACGAGGTGAATGTCGTATTGGCTGGGATTACATCTCGAACCACATGCCGTGTCTCTGGCACCGTATTCAAAATGACCGCGATACCGGCTGTCGAAGCAACACCTACATTGGTGTAGTTTATGGTGTAATCCAGCGTTACGCCGGGGTTGGCCGTCAACGTTGAAACCGCTTTTGCCAAAGAGATCACAGCGGTGGTGACGACATTGGCCGTATCCACAGAAGATTGTGTAACGGTGCTGTTAAACGTAGAGGTTGCGGTTAATGTGATTGTGCCCGATGCGTTATTGGCCGCGGAACTTGGAATCGTTGCGCGAACCACAATCATCTGACTTTGATTCATGTTTAAGGTGACAAAGGTAATCGCTGGTTCTCCGGGGTTGGCGGTACCGTCACCATTATCGTCTTGAATAATCGTAATCGCGCCTAACGTGACCGCGCCTCCGGTTGCTGTCGTTAGGTTAAAAGTATCGGTTCCATTTCCAGGGTTTTCCACCGTATGAGGGAACTGCACCTCGTTGGCCGGTGCGCCGGCGCGTGACTGCGAGGAGGGCATCAGCGAAAGCCCGGCGACTTGTGAAACTGTAACGGTAAAAAGATTCGATTGCGCGGTGAATTGGTTTCCCGACGTATCGTTATATGTGGCGGTTGCCTGATTTCCGACAACGGTGCCTACAGGTGTCAGTGCGAAAATTTGGCTTGGAGCGATTCCAATCAATAACATCATAATCGCCGTGATGGCGAATAAAAAATAACTCTTGTTACTATTTTTAATTATTATCTGTTTCATGGTCTGTCCCTCCTACACTTTATTACCTCATAACCAAACTGTACCAAAAATACAAAAGATTTTAATTATAAAAATCAAAATCATTAAACAACATATTTTTTCTCTCTTTCAAATACGAAATAACGCCGTCATGCGGAATCGGTTTTCCAATGAGATAGCCCTGGGCCATATCACATTGCGCCTTCTGTAGAAAATTCAGTTGATCCTGTTCTTCCACCCCTTCGGCGATGACCCGGATTTGGAGGCACTGTCCCAGTTGGATCAGGGCTGCTGTAATCGCGATATCTTTGGAATCTATGGGAATTCCACTGATAAAACTTTGATCAATCTTGAGGAAGGAAATGGGGAGTTGTTTGAAATAACGCATCGAAGAAAAACCAATGCCAAAATCATCTATTCCGATGGAAATTCCCATCTCCGATAATTTTGTGATGACCCCTTCAGTCTCTTTTGAATATTGTTCCATACTTTCAGTCAACTCCAACTCCAGGAAACTCGGATGAAGGCTCAAACCTTGTAGTGTTTGCTCCACGTGATTCGTTAAAATATTCGGCTGGCACTGTCGCGCGGAAAGATTGACCGAGACAACGAGTCTGTCAAACCCATTACTGTGCCAATGCTTACACGCAGTGCATGCCGTCAATAAAACCCATTTCCCAATCTGGGCAATTAACCCCATGTCCTCTGCAATTGGAATAAACTCATTTGGATGAATCCATCCCAACCGGGGATGCCGCCACCGAATCAACGCCTCAAATCCAGTAATTTCGTTTGATCCTAAATTGAGCTGGGGTTGGTAATACAGTTCCAATTCGTTTCGCTCCAGTGCACCGCGCAAATCGTTTTCCATCCTCGTCTTAAAACACATACTTTGGTTGACTTCCTTTGCGTAATATTCCCATTGGTTTCTTCCTCTCTTTTTGGCGCGGGAAAGGGCGATATCCGCATGTTGAAGCAGCATTTCCGACCGATTCCCGTCATCCGGGGCCAGACTGATCCCGATCGTAACCGTACTAAAAAGTTCGTGACCGTTAATGGAAAATGGTTTTGACATCGCGACGAGAATCCTTTGAATCACTTTGTTGATATCTGATTCATTGGCCACGTCCACACAAAGAAGGGCGAATACATCTCCCTCTATACGGGCAAGTGCATCCCCTGACCGAAGCAATGAAGACAATCGTTCTCCGATGGCCTTCAAGAATAAATCCCCTATCTCATACCCTAACGTATCGCCGACTTCTCTGATGCAATCCATGTTTAAACAGCAGATGCAAAGATAACGATTTTGCCACGGGATACGCGTGAGCGTTTGATCTAAACGATCCAGAAATGATTTCTTATTCGATAATCCGGTGACTGCATCGCATGCCGAGAGGGAATCCAATGCGTCATTGATAATAAAAATAGATTTAGAAACAAGCATAATAAAACCTCTGCTTTCTTCATCTGCTCTAAATCAAGTGTACCGCGTTCTTACCATTTTGCTTGTTTTTTATTTTAGGGCTTTTCGCGTAAGAGTGTGATACACTAAGGGGTTTAGGGATCAGGCAGTGAAGAGTCAGTTGGAGAGGGTGCGGCGGAACAATCGGAACAGGCGAAAATAAAGTTCCTATTTTAAGATGGCGCGGAAGGTCACTGTTCCACTCTCGGCCGGCTGAATTTTTTTTGAGAGATTAAATTGGAGATGGGTCACGTCACTCGCTTTTGCCGGACGCGACTCCCCGTCTTGTGTCGGGATCGTGAGTTCTCCGATGTCCCCATATTTTTTTCCGCCATCCACAGAAACCAAAATCGTCGTCCCATCTCCTTGCGCGGACTGATCTTTATAGATCAGATCTGCAGCCAGCGGGTTATGAATCACGACATTCTCTAGTGGCTTATCGCCCATATTGCGATAAGTAATTTTGTAGATCATTTCGGAGCCGGGTGCTGAGGTAGTTACCGGCACCTGTTTAATTTCTGGCTTCCCTTTTTCATTAACGACGATTACTTCCTGAAAGACCTCGTTGACAAGGTCGAGATTCCCTTTTGCGTCAGCGCGTGTCTCAACGAAAAGAATGCAAAGTCCCAATATCCAAAAGGCTAATTTTATTTTATTCATTTTTCATGCCCACCCTTTCTAGAACAAAGCGTAAAATAAAAAGGACAAACTTGTCAATTTTCGCGGCGACTCTTATGATAGCAAAAACAAAATGTGCAAGAAGCAATTGCAAAAGTCTCCCCGTATGGTGTAGATGTTTGCAGTAGCGTCGAAAAAGAAAAGGGAAAGAAAGATCACGTGAAGTTAAAACGGTTTATTGAAGCGGCCAAAGGGGGCAGCCCCCCTGCTGACTTGCCAACCCCTCGCAGAGGCAACGTGCCCTGCGAGGGTCGCACCCCGTTGGGGTTGGAGAAAATAGATTGAACCGCTTTAACGTCGTCTAATAAATATGATTGCCTTACCCAACAAAAAAGGGCGGTTTGGGCCTTACGGCGGAGCCTACGTTCCAGAAACCTTATCCAGCGCGCTCTCTGAACTTTCCGAAGCCTATGCCACCGCGAAATCCGATCCCCAATTTAAGCGAGAAATTGCTGACACGTTAAAAAATTATGTGGGACGCCCCACCCCACTTTATTTCGCTGAACGACTTTCGCATCAACTCAATGGCCCCAAAATTTACTTGAAACGAGAAGACCTCTGTCACACCGGCGCGCACAAAATTAACAATACGGTCGGACAAGCATGGCTTGCCCAAAAAATGGGGAAAAAGCGCGTCATCGCAGAAACCGGCGCGGGGCAACACGGCGTGGCCGTCGCCACGGTCGCCGCCCGTTTTGGACTCCTCTGCGAAATTTATATGGGAACCGACGACATGGCGCGACAAGCATTAAACGTCGTGCGAATGCGCCTCTTGGGGGCAAAAGTCACCGGTGTTTCCTCGGGCAGTCGAACACTCAAAGATGCAATTAGCGAAGCCATGCGCGATTGGACAACCAATGTCAAGGACACACACTATATTCTCGGCTCGGTATTGGGGCCGCATCCGTATCCAATGATGGTGCGCGATTTTCAGTCGGTGATTGGCATCGAAGCGCGTCAACAGATTTTGCGCATGGAAGGCCGACTTCCCGATTGTCTGATCGCCTGTGTCGGTGGCGGCAGTAACGCCATCGGACTCTTTTATGCTTTTCTACAAGACAAGGCGGTTCGGATGATTGGCGTTGAAGCCGGCGGTTTTGGAATTGCCACGCACAAGCACGCGGCACGAATGGCCACAGGAAAGGTGGGGGTTTTACAAGGCACCGAAACGATTCTCCTTTCCGACTCTAATGGACAAATCCTACCCACTCATTCGATTTCCGCAGGACTCGATTACGCAGCGGTAGGGCCAGAGCATAGTTACTATCGAGACATAAAACGCATTGAATATGCCGACGCCACCGATGACGCAGCACTTTGTGCCTTTCATTTGCTATCCAAAACGGAAGGCATTTTGCCGGCGTTAGAGTCGTCTCATGCCGTTGCCCATTTGATGCATATCGCCCCCTCATTCAAGAAAGACGCTATTGTCATTTTGAATCTCTCCGGACGCGGGGATAAAGATGTGGATGCGATTTCCGCCACAGTGGATAAGGCGTTGTTAAGATGAACCGGATCACAAAAAAGTTTAACGCCTTATCTGAAAAGGGAGAAAAGGCACTGATTGCCTATATCATGGCGGGCGATCCGAATCTTGCCGAAACGGAAAAAATCGTATTGGAGATGGAACGCGCGGGTGCCGACTTCATTGAGCTGGGCGTGCCCTTCTCTGATCCCGTAGCCGATGGCCCAACTATTCAAAAAGCAGCGGAGCGCGCCTTGGCCCATGGCGTCTCGCTTCAGATGATTTTGGAACAAGTCGCGGCCATTCGGAAAAAATCAAAGATACCGATTCTCTTAATGACCTACTTAAATCCCATCTGTGCGATTGGCGTAGAGCACTTTTTTAAGGAGGCACGGCGTGTTTTTGTAGACGGCGTCATTATTCCTGATCTGCCTTTGGAAGAAGCAAAACCGTTTTTGAAATGGAGCCGCCGTTATCAAGTCGCTCTTGTTTTTCTAATTGCGCCGACGACCCCGGTTGAACGCATTTCAAAAATTACCAGCGTTGGTGCAGGATTTATTTATTACGTTTCACTGACAGGCATTACCGGTGCGGCACTCAATCAGATTGGATCGGTGACCGAAAAAATAAAACTTGTAAAATCACAAACGACTTTGCCAGTAGCAGCCGGATTTGGTATTTCCAATGAATCAGAAGCAAAAGAGATTTCCCGAGTTGCCGATGGCGTTATTATTGGCTCTTTGTTTGTCAAAACAATCGCGACAGCCTCTGATGACCCCCATTATCTGGAGCGACTTTCAAGTCAGATCGCATCTTTTAAGAAAGCCTTGCAATAAAGATGGAATCCCTCGTTCACGCCCTTTCGTTAAGAAATGTGTCGGGTGTCGGCTCTGTTTTATATAAGCGTTTGATTGAGACCTTTCAGACAGCAGAGTCGGTCTTTTCGACAGACGCAGAAGCCCTTTCGGAAGTGGAAGGCGTTTCCGAGTCGGCCATCCAAAATATTCTGACGTTTCATGATTTTGACTCCGCAAAACGCGAGATCGAAAAAATAGAAAAAGAAGGGGTCACCGTTCTTACATTAAATGACCCGGCCTATCCCAAACTTTTATTAGACATTTACGATCCGCCACCGATTCTCTATCGCAAGGGAAATATCTCTGATGCGACAGAGCATGACCCTTACCCTATCGCAATGGTCGGAACGCGAAATATGACGGCGTATGGCAAATCCGTTGCGCAGTGGACAGCTTGCGAATTGGCAAAAGTGGGTGTGACCGTGGTCAGCGGATTTGCCCGCGGCATTGACGCCATCTCACACCAAACGGCAATCGCATCTGGCGGCAGAACCTTTGCCGTGCTTGGATGCGGGATTGATGTGCTCTATCCGAAAGAACATCGAAAACTCTATGACGATATTCTTGAGCATGGATTTATTTTTTCGGAATTTCCGATGGGGACGATTCCAGAGCCGCGCAATTTTCCGAAACGAAATCGGATTATTAGCGGCCTTTCATTGGGGACGATTATTGTCGAAGCCGCACAAAAAAGTGGATCACTCATTACAGCAAGGCTTGCGTTGGAACAAGGCCGAGAGGTCTTTGCCGTTCCCGGCTCGATCTTTTCTGAAACATCAAAGGGCGTGCACGATTTGATTCAATCGGGCGCAAAATTGGTTCAAGCGATTGATGATATTTTAAGGGAGTTACTTCCTCAAATGAGGGCGGCGCATCCCGCCTTGCCCAATGCGGGAAAGGAATCGTTCTTTCGTCCTGTCACCTTGCAAGAACCTGTCAAAGAAAAAAAGAATCTGCCGGAAATGACGCCACAGGAGAAAATAATATATGATCTTCTGTCAAAAGAACCCAAACAGATTAATACGATTATCGAAGCCTCTGCTTTGACATCGGCGATGGTTTCATATTATTTACTGGAATTAGAATTAAAGGGGGTCGTAAGACAAATGACAGGACAATTTTATGTTCGCCTGTAAGGCCACGGCCGCCTGCGGGATTGAGCCCTCCTCGCAGGGCACGTTGCCCCGTTGGTCGGTCTGATGGTTTTTAGAAATACCCAAATAGAAATATCCTAAATAAGGAGAAATTAGCGATGGCCGCAAAAAAACAAACCGTAGAAAATCAAGAAGAACAGCCGGTTAAAAAGAAGGTCACATCCCGTAAACCCTCTGCTAAAAGTAGCACAGTCGTAAAGGGAACCGGAGCCGACTTATTGATTGTAGAATCCCCGACGAAGGCGAAAACCATTGCGAAATATCTTGGAAAAAAATTTCATGTGTTGGCTTCGGTTGGACATATCAAAGACTTGCCGAAATCCAGGCTGGCGATTGATATCGAACACGACTTTCAACCGGAATATATTGTCATTAAAGGCAAAACAAAGGTTCTCTCTGAAATTAAAAAGGCCGCGAAAGAAGCCAGCAACATTTACCTTGCGTCCGATCCTGATCGCGAAGGAGAGGCCATTGCGTGGCATATTGCCGAAGAGCTAAAACCGCTTCCCGTCCATCGGGTATTACTGCATGAGATCACCGCAAAAGGGGTTCAAGAGGCGATGGTCGCGCCCGGCGTGATTGATCTGCAAAAGGTCAATGCGCAGCAGGCGCGGCGCGTTTTGGACCGACTGGTCGGTTATAAAATTAGTCCACTGCTTTGGCAAAAAGTACGTCGCGGACTTTCCGCTGGTCGCGTGCAATCCGTTGCCGTTCGAATCATTTGCGAACGGGAAAAAGAGGTATTGGCCTTTATCCCCGTTGAGTATTGGAGCATTGATGCAAAACTGCAAGGGGGCAATCCCCCGGCGTTCCTCGCGCAATTGCACGAACAAAATGGAACGAAAATTCAAATTAACAACCAAATGGAATCCGAGGCGATTGTTAGTGCGATTGGCGCGAATCCGTTTGTCGTTTCCGCGATTTCCACGAAGGAGCGCAAGAAGAATCCAGCGGCACCTTTTACGACCAGCTCTTTGCAGCAAGAGGCGGTTCGCAAATTGCATTTTTCAGCAAGAAGAGCAATGGCCATTGCGCAACAACTTTATGAAGGGGTTACGATCACAGGCGAAGGGGCCGTGGGTCTTATTACTTATATGAGAACCGACTCGGTGCGAATCTCGCCTGACTTTCAAAAAGAATCGCTGGAGTGGATTGAAGGGCGCTATGGACGGGAATATCGTCCTGCTGTGCCCCCTATTTACAAGAGCAAAAAGGGAGCGCAAGGGGCGCATGAGGCCATTCGTCCGACTGCCGTGATGCGAGAGCCGGATCGGATTTCAGCAGACTTAACCCGTGAGCAATACCTGCTTTACAAATTGATCTGGAATCGGTTTGTCTCAAGTCAGATGAATCCGGCCGTTTTAGATGTGACGCGGGTGGATATTGCCGTGGGAGAATTTACATTTCGCGTGACGGGTTCAGTCGTCAAGTTCAAGGGATTCACGATTGTTTATCTGGAAGGCCGCGAAGAAAAAGAAGAGGAGGAAGATGCGGGGTTAGAAGGGGAAAAACGGTTGCCGCTCCTTTCGGTGGGCGAAACGCTCAATTTTCTGGAGCTTGCTCAAAAGCAGCATTTTACCGAGCCACCACCCCGCTATAATGAAGCACTACTGATTCATGATTTGGAAGATCGCGGGATCGGTCGCCCCAGCACGTATGCGGCGATTATCTCCACGATTCAGGATCGAAAATATGTCGAGAAAAAAGAAAACCGTTTTTATCCGACCCTGCTTGGCGATATGGTGAACAACTTGCTCGTCGAACATTTTTCCGAAGTGGTAGATGTTGAATTTACTGCACAGATGGAAGAATCGCTCGATCAAATCGAAACGGGGGCGACCACTAATGGGAACGAGACTCTCGCAGGGGACGTTCCCCTCGCAGGGGACGCTCCGTATAGAGAAGGCCTGGATTGGGTGGAAGTGGTTCGGAAATTTTATACCCCGTTCTCAAAATCCCTCGCGCTGGCTGAAGAAAAAATGCCGGATATCAAGAAACAGGAGATCGCGACGGATCTCGTCTGTGAAAAATGCGAGAAGCCCATGGTGCTGAAGTGGGGACGCTTTGGACAATTTTTTGCGTGTAGCGGGTATCCAGAGTGTAAGAGTACGAAACAGCCCGATAAAAATGACGCAACGAAAGTGGAAGCCGTTTCTGAAACTACAAATGAAACGTGCGATAAATGCGGAAAGCCAATGGCCATTAAACGCGGCCGTTTTGGGACTTTTCTGGCCTGCTCCGCCTATCCGGAATGTAAGAGTACGAAAGCCATCAGTACTGGGGTTTCTTGTCCAGAAGCCAACTGCACCGGGGCACTCGTTGAGAAAAAAACAAAACGGGGAAAGAATTTTTACAGCTGTAATAAATATCCGGATTGTAAATTTGCGCTATGGGATCGTCCTGTTACGCGTCCGTGTCCTTCGTGTAAAGCGCCATTTTTGGTTGAGAAATATAAAGCGGGTGAAACGTCGGTTGTTTGTAACAATAAGGAATGTGACTATAAAGAGGCTGGCGCATCACAAAGCGGGGCGACGGCTTAGAAGGAAGTTTTATTAGACAAACCACCCCAACCCCTCCTTAACTTAAGGAGGGGAATACTTTGTGACGGTATAAGACGAAATTAATTCAAGAGGGTTCCACTGCGACTTTGTAGCCGCAAGACGCGAAAGTCCAGAATCATCCATTGTATTGATATAGGTGTAGTCGGTCAGTGTGCTGCAAAAGGCATGAAAGAGCCACGCAGCAAGTCCACGAATGGTGTGATCGGTAATTTCCAGTAGCACACAATACGTATTAGATGAAAGTGGAAATCCAAATGTATAGCCTGAAATTACACCTTCTATTTCCACGACAAACCCAATTCTCTCTTTTTCTGTAAAACGATTCATTACGGCACAATGCGCAAATCGCGCATCTTGTTTCATCATCGCATCCAACGACTGACAGTCTTTATGAACAGCCCATCGGTCATAAAGATTAAGACAATCATCTGTATCACTCGATAAAAACGGCCGTCGTTTTGGTTTTAAGCGCTGGGCTTGATTCACACCAGCGCGCTGTGCGCGAAATCGTTTTCCAGTCAGTGTCACGATCTCTTCACGCCGATAAAGATAATCGGAAGAGGAAACGCTGATGGCGTAACCGGCCTCCTTTAATTGGAAGGCTGTGGGTTCATCCACATTGTCAATTCGTCCTGGAATATGTGGCGGGTTTAATTGTGCCATCTGCAAAAACGCGAGAGAAACCGCCTCTAAAAGAGAGCCGTTTCCAAATGGAGGCAGAGCGAGATGGGTCATATTGTTCGCAGCGGACGTTCCGCTGGCCGTGGCAAAAAGGCAAAACATGCCGGCAAGGGTTGTCCACCGATAGTCTAAAAGATCAGACCAAATCAGATGCGGAAAATAGGCACTGTGCGCAAGTCTCGAACGAAGCGGAGCGTCCGCTGCGGGCAGTTGGCGTGCCTGATATTCACCATAGAGAACGGCATCTTCAAGGCGAAATAAAACAAGCGCGGAGCGTCCGCTGCGGGCGGAACGTCCGCTGCGGGCGGAACGTCCGCTGCGAGCGGATTGCTTTTGTATCATCGCGGCAACCAAATGTGGTAGGGCAATCACAGCCTCTGTATCAGGAAGCGGATTCATAATAAAATCTGGATGTTCCGATAGTGCTTCCATCATTTCCGGTGTTTGAATTTGTTTTGCAATCGCAGCTGCTCTTTGAGAAAGGGCTTCCGAGTCATTTTCTGTTTGAGAGAAAGTAAATGGGCAAGCGCGATGTAGCGTTAAAGAAATCATCTCTTTTTTGTCGTCCCACATCAAAATAAAAGGATATATCTGACAATCAAGCGGCCGATCTTGATAAATGGTGCACGCGTGTGTATCGGGATTTAACGCAGGACAGCGGACGGCGCCTTCCTCATCGTGTGCGACGGGAATGATGCGACTGCCTGTGGAATTGGGGAATGCTGACTTTGAAATTCCAGAAGCGACGGCCTTTGTAATTTCTTCTTCCCTAAAATAGGGAATCCATGGGGAGTCCTTTTCCGTAAAGATGCAACATCCGCGACAGGCAAAACAGGTCTCGCTTGGAGGAAGAGAGGGGGTGATTTCTAATTCGATTGGGGGCAGTTTTGACGTAACGATTCTACCGTTTTTCTGGAGGAACAGAGGCGACCGTGAAAAGGTTGTTTTCTTCTGTAATGAAAAACATTGTTCCTTCTGGAACAAACGGGCCAAACTCTCCAGAAAACAATTCTTCAATTGTTTTTAATACAAACGATCTTCCCATCTCGACAGAGTTCGCGCCCAAACCAATGGCCGAAAGTTGATCTAAATCTCCAAATTGCAGTTCGTTGCTCTCGCCAAACTCTTCCGGCAAGGCAAAGCCAATAAAGATGACGCGGGCTTGAGAAAGCGGGGTCAGCCGGTTTTCTAACGACTCGGAGACCTGATCCATTGGTAATAGATTGCATCGTTCCATTTCAATCTTTCAAAACAGATTTATTTTAAGCGAAGAAATCTGACGGGCACGCAAGAAATCGAGTATGCCAATGAACAATAAAGAACTATTTTTTGGGAAGAAGTGAATTGGCCGGCTTGACAATACGTCCAGATCGGATACAAGTGGCACAGACGCGAAGTCTCTTCACGACATTTCCAATAAGAGCGCGAACCGTATGCAAATTCGGTTCAAAACGGCGCTTTGATTTATTGTGCGCATGACTAACCCGATTTCCATACTGGTGACTTTTCCCACACAATTTACATGCAACCGCCATCTCTCTCCTCCTTGATCCAAAAAATATTGATATAAAAACGAACTGGATGCTATCATACTCCAAACTTGATTTCAAGGGGGGCAGCCCCCTGCGATACTGCGTATGAAAACCACATCCCACTCCGATAAAGCGTTTCCCTGGGATACCCCAATTCAGTATTTAAAAAAGGTCGGGCCACAAAGGACGTTTCTTTTTCGCGCTCTGAATGTGGAGACTTTGGAAGACCTCCTCTATTTCCTTCCCTTTCGATACGAAGACCGAAGTGCCCTAAAAAAAATTGCCAATCTGACGATAACAGACACCATCGAAACTGTTGTTGGGGAGATTCAAAACGTCACTTTGGCGCAAACAGCGAGGCGCGGAATGAAAATCGTAGAGGTCGCACTGGCAGATGAGACCGGTGTGCTTCACGCAAAATGGTTTAATCAACCTTATCTCGCAACCTCATTCAAAAAGGGGGATCATCTGATGGTCAGCGGAAAAGTCCGAATCGGACTTTTTAACAGAAACCAATTCGAAATCGAATCGCCACAATACGAGATCATTGATCAGAATGAACCTCAAATTCATCTGGGTCGCATCGTTCCGATTTATCATGAGACCAAGGGATTGACCAGTCGTCAGATTCGTTTGATTGTTTGGCTGCTTTTAGAAGAATACAAAACGATGATCCCCGATCGTCTTCCTTCCACCCTGATTGAAAAATATAAATTGATTCCACTTTCCAGCGCGATATCAGAATGTCATTTTCCTTCAAAAGAAACTTCACGTTCACTACTTCATTCGGGTCAGACGCTGGCGCATCAGCGTCTTGCCTTCGACGAGATTTTCTTGCTGGAAATGGGATTGGCCATTCGCCGGAAAAAAGTAACGGTCAAAGAAAAAGGGATTTCATTTCAAACCGATTCGGCTTTGGTGCGGAAAATGAAAACATTGCTCCCGTTTCAACTGACATCCGCACAAGAATCGGTCTGCATTGAAATTGAAAAAGATATGACATTGGCGCATCCGATGTATCGTCTGTTGCAAGGGGATGTCGGATCGGGCAAGACCGTTGTTGCGCTTATGGCCATTTTAATTGCAATTGAAAACGGCTATCAGGCGGCACTCATGGCACCAACGGAAATTTTGGCACAGCAGCATTTCCTTTCCCTACTCCCTTATTTTCAAACGTTAGGATGCAGACTGCTTCTCTTGACGGCAGGGTTGAAGAAGAAAGAAAAGGAGGAAGCCATTCAGAAAATAGAATCGGGGAACGCCGATTTGGTGATTGGAACACACGCGTTGATCCAAGATGAAATTGGCTTTGCAAATCTGGGATTGGCCGTCATTGATGAACAACATAAGTTTGGCGTTTTACAAAGGGCAAAAATAATTCAGAAGGGATGCCACCCCGATATTTTAATGATGACCGCGACGCCGATTCCCAGAACCCTCGCATTAACCCTTTATGGCGATCTTCATTTTTCAACGATTCGCGAGATGCCGAAAGGTCGAACGCCTGTTGTGACGCGTGTTTTTAGCGCAAAACATCGGGATCAAGTCTACGGGTTAATGGAGAAGGCTTTTCTTGCAGGTCGCCAAGCCTATCTGGTTTGTCCATTGGTTGAGGCGTCTGAGAAAATGGACTTAAAGGCGGCAACACAATTAGCACAGCAGCTGCAAGAAACGATTTTTCAAAATTACCGCGTGGGACTCTTGCATGGCCGAATGAAACAAAGCGAGAAGGAACAGATCATGGAGGCATTCAAAAACGGCGACATTCACTTGCTGGTCGCGACAACCGTAATTGAGGTCGGGATTGATGTTCCGAACGCGACCGTGATGGTCGTTGAACATGCCGAACGATTTGGTCTTTCTCAACTTCATCAAATTCGCGGACGCGTGGGACGCGGCGGAAAACAATCGTATTGCTTTTTAATCGGAGAATATCCACAATCCAACGAAGCGAAGGCGCGTCTGGCCGTGATTGAAAGTACCCACGACGGATTTAAGATTGCCGAAGAAGATTTGGCCCTTCGCGGCCCGGGTGAATTTTTTGGGACAAAGCAAGCGGGATTGCCGGAACTAAAAATAGCAAATCTGCTTCGTGACAGCGAAATTTTAGAAGTCGCGCGAAAGGAGGCTTTTTTGTGGATTGAAAATGATCATGACTTACATCTGCCAGAAAGCAGTTTGATTCGCGCTGCGTTTGAAAGGAAATGGAAAGGGAAATTGGAGTGGTTAACCTATTAAAGAAATGGATCGGGTCTGTCAATTCCGATCAGTTGTATCAGGATTTTATGTACGGGGTGACCCTCTCGCGTAACACGTTGATTGCCGCTCCCGATCAGATTTTCCTCACAATAGATACGATTCGCTTGCAGTATCGTCTGACCCGCATCCAAAAGAAGCTCTCTTTTTCCTATCAACAATTGGGGGAACGCGGTCTTTCTTATTTAATGGATGAGACCGCCTTGACTTCATCGGAAGAAATTGAAAAAATCTATCATCAGATTGAAATGATTATCGAGGATGAGAAACGGGTGCTCTCCGAGATTGAGGCCATCAAAACAGAGGTGTCATAAAAATACTTATGTATCACGCATTGGTTTCCTCTATTTTAGAATTAACAAATGATGTTCGGGAGATTCGACTGAAGTTGGTTGATCCCCCGATGATTGATTTCATCGCTGGACAACATATTACGATTGAGATGACCGAGACCCAAGCGGGAATCCCCCACCTGAAGAAACGGCCATATTCTATTGCCTCTTCTCCAAGCGAGAAGCATGAGATTTGTCTTTGTGTAAAAAATACCAGCGAAGAAACGGGTTCCTCCCCGCTTTGCGCCCTTAAACCGCTTGATCACGTTCTGTTTAAGATGCCAGACAGTTTGTTTGGGGTTGATCAGAACAATCTAAAACAATGTTCTCTTTTTGTGGCAACGGGAACGGGGATTGCTCCCATTAAATCAATGATCGGCGATCTGATTGAGACGAAAAGTTCTCGGTTGATTCTCCTTTATTGGGGTCTTCGTTGTGAAGCGGATCTCTATTATCAGAACGAATTAAAAATGTGGGCAGACCGACACCCGCTGTTTCAAGTTATCACAACCCTTTCGCAGCCGACTCCTTCTTGGCAGGGAACGTGCGGACGGGTGACCGATCATCTTCAACGCGCGATTGAAAAAATAGAGGGGATGGATGCCTATCTTTGCGGTAATGGCGAGATGGTCAAAGCAGTCCGACAGATGTTGCTTTCCAAAGGGATGGATAAAGAGGCAATCCACTTTGAGAAGTTCTATTAGCGGGGGACACCCCCTAAACGAAATTTTACCCCTCTATTTTCAGAATCAGACATTTGGCGGAACCACCGGATTTGATAAATTCGGAAAAATCGAGCGAATGGACCACAAACCCTTCTTGGTTCAGTGTTTTCGTTAGAGAGACACATCTCGCAGCGGACGTTTCGCCCGCTGTGGACGTTCCGTCGGTGTTCATCACAATTTGATTTCCAATCACAATCGCGTTGGCACCAAATTGCAATGCGTCCGCTTCTTCAATTGCAATGGCATGGGGGATCAGCGTTTGAATGGTTCGCTGTGAAGCGGCACTAAACGCATTGGGATAGTATAAAACGCGTTCGCTATCAAGAGAACAAAAGCAAGTATCCAGATGATAAAAATGAGGATCAACCAACTCCAACGGATACACAGGATGATGCAGTGCCTCTTCCAACCAGACTGCGGCTTTATGATCGGTTCGGATGCCACATCCTAAAAAAAGATTATTGCCGACCCAGAGGGCGTCCCCTTCTCCTTCAAAATAAAACGCATCCGGGGGAAAGACAATTTGAAAATGATGTTCACGAAACCACTTTTCATAATAAACCGTTTCCCCTTGTCGAACCGCGTGACGAAAGCGACTCATAAAAAATTGATTCTGAAAAACCAATCCGGCATTGGCTGTAAAAACAAGATCAGGCTGTCCCGCTATCGGATCAAGCAAGTGAACGGTGATTCCTAATGTTTGTGTCAGTAGGCGATAAAGCGCATCCCATTGTTGGCGGGCTAAAGATGCGATTGCCCCGCGGCTTTTGTCCATCCACGGATTAATCTCATATTCAATGTTATAATAATTAGGAGGACACAAAAGGAAAGACATATAGGTATTGGCCGCACGCACTGGCGCAGTTGGTTACGATTTGTCTTCGTCCGTTTTCGGATCCAGGAATTCGAATGTATCGCGCCAACCGCGTCCTTCAACGGGGAAATTCTTTCTCAAGGGGTATCCCTCATCATATTCATCCGGCAAAAGAATTCGTTTGAGGTCGGGATGATTATTAAACGTGATGCCCATCATATCGTAAACCTCGCGCTCTTGATAATTGGCCCCTTTCCAAATTTCGGTGACGGAGTCAATGGTGCAGGCTGTTTCACTAACACGCGCTTTCACGCGCACTTGATGTTTTTTCTTGATGGAGAACAATTCATACACCACTTCAAATCGGCCTTCACCTTTTTCAATATTTTTATTTCCCCAATCATCAACAGAGGAGATATGCACCGGGTAGTCAAAATCGAGTGTGGGATCGTCATGAAGGAGTTTGCCAATTGGAACGATGCCTTCTTTTTTGATATGGATTGAAAGATCGCCCATGAATAAAGTGGCGCCGATATAAAAATCAGGAAAGGCTTCTTGAATTTTTTGCGCGATGGGATTGTCTTGCCCGTTTTGCATTCCGATTGGAATTTTCATGCCCGAACGAGAACCTTCTTTTTCATGATTTGATCTTGCAGTCTTAAAATTCCTTCGAGCAGGGCCTCCGGGGTGGGAGGACATCCCGGCACATAAATATCAACGGGGACAAAGCGATCCACCCCTTGCACGACGGCGTAACTGTTATAGATATTTCCCGATGTCGCGCAGGAGCCCATCGAGATCACATATTTGGGTTCCGGCATTTGATCGTATACCATGCGAATGACGGGTGCCATTCGACGGCAGACGGTTCCTGCGACGATCATCAAATCGGATTGGCGAGGAGAGCCGCGAAAGATACCCGCGCCAAAGCGGTCAATATCGTAGCGAGAGGCGACCGCAGCGATCATCTCGATTGCACAGCAGGCGAGTCCAAAGGTGAGTGGCCAGAGCGATCCTTTTCTGGCCCAGTTCACCGCATTGTCTACCGTGGTGGTAATGAAGTTGGCTTCAAACTGTCCGGTTAATCCCATTCTAATCCTCCTTTTCGCCATGCGTAGGCGAGTGCCAAAACAAAGAGTGCGATAAAAATCAGCATAGAGACAAGGCCCGTCAAACCAATTTTATTAAAGGCAATGGCCCATGGATAGAGAAAGATAATTTCAATATCAAAAATAACAAACAAAACGGCAATAACATAATAGCGCATGGGAAACGGGATGCGCGCATCGGAGATAGGGTCGCTGCCGCATTCATACGCTGACAGTTTGTTTTTATTGGCGATGCGAGACTGAACAAAATAACTAATGAAAAGGGTCGCCGCTCCAAAGAGCACCGCAGCAACGATAAAAATAAAAACAGGAATATAACCGACGGATGGTGTATTCACGCTTTAGACATCCTTTACGAATTGACCTTCGAGATTGTCGCATGACGCGATATTTCTTGTCAAAAAACGATTTCCTTTTTCAATTGGGGTCACCTATTTTGTTTTTGCTATCACAAGACAAAGACCCAAACTTGACTTGATGAGGAGGTTGGCCTACTCTGTCGTTCATCATTTTTTTACATCATTAAATGCGCTGTGTGAACATGGGTGATATTTGGTTTCATTATAAGGAGCTGCTCGATCAAGTTGAAGGCCAGATTAAAAAGGGCATCAACTCTAAGGTCTCGCTCATCAATGATGTCGCGCAATATACCTTAATGAGCGGTGGAAAAAGAATTCGACCGCTTCTGTTAATTATCAGCGCGAAGATTGGGTCTCGTTTCGATCAGCGGGCAATTGTTTTGGGCAGTGTTGTGGAGTTTATCCATACCGCAACGCTTCTGCATGACGATGTCTTGGATCACGCCAAGATACGACGCGGGCAACTTGCCGCGCGAAATCAATATGGCAATCAAGCCAGTATTTTAGTGGGCGATTTTCTTTACACCCGCGCGGTCTGTCTGATTGTCGGCATGAAAAATGCCGAGATGAATGATCTGCTCTCCGAAACCTGTAACAAGATGACCGAAGGCGAGACATTGCAATTGGCCCATACCCGTGATGAGAATCTGACCCAAGCGCAATATCTGAACATTATCTCCTATAAGACCGCATCGTTGATTTCCGCCTCCTGTGCGTTGGGCGCGATGGCATCAAACGCCTCATCCGAAGAACAAAAAGCCCTGGCCGCTTTTGGACATCATCTGGGCATGGCCTTTCAAGTCGCGGACGACACACTCGATTATGTCGCGAATCAAAAACGGCTTGGAAAATCGCTGGGACAAGACCTCAAAGAAGGGAAAATGACCCTTCCGCTGATCCATCTTTTTTCACATTGTTTAAAAAAAGAAAAAGAGATGCTGGTTGATCTGATTAAAAATGGAACGCCTCAAAAAAAGCTTTCTTTGATCCTCAATCTGATGGAACAATATGATTCGATTGCCTACAGCCAAAAACATGCGGTCAGCCTTGTTAAAAAAGCAAAGGCCTGCTTAAAATCATTGCCTCCCTCTACGCACAAGGAGGCGCTTTACGCCGTGGCCGACTACGTCGTTTCACGCGATCATTGACGGTTTCACGATGGCTGGTCGTCAGGCGTTGTATGAAAATCTCGCTTTAATTTCCGATCCGATTCATCGCTACATCCCCTTTACCGTCCCCTATAAAAAAGAAGAGACGGTCACCGAAAAGACGCTGATTGATTCCGCGTGGGTGCAACGGCTTCGATATATTAACCAGCTGCAATCGGCCCGATGGGTGTTTCCCTCTGCGGAACATTCGCGCTTTGTTCACTCGTTGGGGGTGATGCACGTTGCTGGCCGGTTTGCAAAACAAATCTATCCCTCCCTGAAAGAACAAAATTCGGATTGTCCTTCGTTTTGTTTTATTGAATCGCTTTTGCGCGTCACGGGGTTGGTTCATGATATTGGGCATGGCCCCTTTTGCCACTTTTTTGATGACCACTTTTTGAACGGATACGATCTCACACACGAAAAATTAGGGCAATGGATCGTCAAAGAAGAACTGGCCCCCATCTTAAAAGAGATCAAGCGAAGCCCTTCTGGCGAATATGCTTCTGGAGAGGAACTCTGTCCCAATCAGATTGCCTTTCTCATTGGGAAAGAATTGGAGAAGACAAATAAGACAGAGAAGATGCCGCGCTGGCTGGTCATGTTAAAGCCGCTTTTCTCCGGTGTTTTCACCGTGGATAATTTGGACTATGTTTTACGCGATGCCTATATGTGTGGCGTGGCGGAAAGACAGATTGATCTGGATCGTTTGATTTATTATACCTTTTTTACAAAGGAAGGTTTGACGCTTCATAAGGCGGGTCTGCCGGCATTGCGCATGTTTTTGAATGCCCGATCTTTCCTTTATTCCAATGTTTATTTTCATCGAACAACGCGTGCGCTGGATATGCATCTGCAAGATATTTTTCCAGAGACAATGAAGTTGCTTTTTCCGTATAATCCGCTCCAAAATCGCGAGCAATATTTGGCGTTAACTGATTGGTCGCTGCTCATCGCTGTTTCCTCATGGAAGGGGGCAAAATCGGCAATCAAGCGGTCACTCTTTTTTGAGTGGCAAAAAATATTTCTTCGAGACATTAAATGGAAAATGTCGTATGATATGACCTTTTCTTCGATTGGGGGGGACAACATTTTAGTCAAGGCATCCGATTTGGAAAATGGCATTCGCGCGCGTCTTCCGAAAACGCTAAAACGTGTTGCCTTTCGTGTGGATATGGCGATTCAAGACCCACGTCCGATGAATCCTTTGATGATGGGAGACCGACAGCTGTATGTTTATAATCCATCCAACCAATCGGTTTCCAAAGAGGCGTTGATTGAGTTGATGGATGCCCTTCCCGCTACACTCACCCAATGCCGTATTTTTACCCACAATCACGATCACGATCTGTTTTTTTCTCGCGTAGCGGAAGAAGAGATGCGATCCCTTTTGAAAGGAGCGGTTCATGCAGTTTAAATTGAGACAGATCATTCTTGGAGCGGCCATTGCTTTTGTTTTCCCGAGTCTGATTTTATCGCAGACGGAAGTGTTTCCAATGAAATTTGTCAGTGCGAAACATGCGGCACTGGTGAAGGATCTCACTGAAAAGAATAATTTTGATATTGATTACTTGCGTCCCCTTTTTGAGGCAGTGGTCATTCGTTCAGAAATTATCGAGAAGTTTGAGAAGCCAGCGGAGAAACTCCCTTACTATGAATATCAAAAACGTTTTCTGGAGACAAAGGTTATTGCAAAGGGGAAGGCTTACTTTCAAGAAAATCAATCGGTCTTATCGCAAGTTGAAGAGGACTATGATGTTCCAAAAGAAATCATTGCCGCCATTTTAGGCATTGAAACGCGTTTTGGCGAGCCGGGGATCGAGAGATATCGCGTATGGGATATCTTAAATACCGCTTACGCGCTTTATCCGAGGCGGGAGGCGTTTTACAAATCCGAGTTGATTGCCTTCCTGACGATTTGTAAAGAAGAGGGCTTAAATCCATTGATCATCAATAGTTCATACGCCGGGGCCATGGGTGTTCCTCAATTTATGCCCAGCAGTTTTTTGAAATTTGCAGTAGATGGAAATGGTGATCGCAAGCGGGATTTATGGACGTCTCGTGAAGATATTTATGCCAGTGTGGCCAATTACTTAAAACAAGGTGGGTGGGAAAAAGGAGGGCCGATTTATCTGCCTGTCAAGATTTCAGGAAGTCCAATCGAGGCTCAAAAGGCCATCGAGGCCGGAATCCGTGAGACGATTTCAGTTGCGCGCGCGGTTGGAATGGGGATTGAGATTCCCGAAGCCATTGGTCGGGAAGAAAAAGTTTCGTTTGCGATGTATCAACCAGAAAAAGGAAAAGAAGTTTTCTTGGCGCTCTTTAATAATTTTCGCGTGATTACCAGCTATAATTTTTCGGTCCATTACGCGTTGGTGGTGTCAGAACTTTCTGAACGATTGAAAGAAGAGTCGGACAAGAATCCTGTGGAATAGTCCGTTACGAGATTGTTGCAAATAGCTTTCGGTCAAGACTGCGATACCCAATGGCCTCGCCAATATCGGGGGGCGTAATCGCTTCGCGTTCGGCCAAGTCAGCAATCGTTCTTGCAACCTTTAGAATCCGATTGTAAGCGCGTGCTGAAAGTCCAAACCGCTCCATCGCTGTTTCAACCAGTTTCTTAGACCCTTCATCGAGTTTACAAAAACGCTTCATCTGTTTTTGTTTTAATCCGGCATTACAAAGTGTCCCCTCGTTTTGATACCGTTTCTGTTGAATTTCTCGTGCGCCAAAAACGCGCTGCCGGAGGGTCTCGGAGCCTTCTTCGGAGCCGTCCGTTGAGAGTTCCATAAACGGAACAGCTGGCACTTCAATATGAATATCAATGCGGTCTAAAAGAGGGCCTGATATTTTAGAGCGATAGCGTTCAATCGCAATGGGCGTGCAGACGCAATTTCGAGTCGGATCAGTGAAGTAGCCGCACGGACAAGGATTCATTGCGGCAATCAGAAGAAATCGGGCTGGATAAGTCAATGAGGCAGTGGCGCGCGCAATCGTTACAGAACCGTCCTCCATCGGTTGACGCAGAACCTCTAAAACATTTCTGCGAAACTCCGGTAATTCATCTAGAAATAAAATACCGCTATGGGCAAGACTGACTTCTCCGGGACGAGGAGTGGGTCCCCCACCAATCAATCCCGCATCTGAAATCGTGTGATGCGGCGAACGATAAGGCCGAGTCACAAGTAACGAAGAATCGCTTGGCAGTGTCCCGTAGATACTATGTATCTTTGTTGCCTCGATTGCTTCTTCAAAGGTCATTCCTGGCAGTATGCCGGGGAATCGCTTGGCGAGCATGGTCTTTCCGGAACCGGGGGGGCCAACCATCAGAATGTTATGGCCGCCCGCCGCTGCAATCGTTAAAGCCCTTTTGGCATGGGCCTGCCCCTTTACATCCGAGAAATCTTCATCATATAAAAAACGATTAGAAAAAAGATCATCTAAAGAGGCTTTTATTTGAGGCAGTTTTTGTTCCCCATTGAGGAAAGCGACAATTTGGGGCAATGTTTCTGCGCCCAACACTTCAATATTAGAAACCACAGCGGCTTCACGTCCATTTCGAAAAGGAACAATCATTCCTGCCAATCCCAACTGTTTGGCCAAGATTGCCATCGGAAGCGCGCCACGAATGTCTTTAATGCGTCCATCCAGAGAAAGCTCTCCAGCAATCAAATATTTTTGAAGAAGATTCGGAGAGATGACCCCATCTGCAGCCAAAATACCAAGCGCCATGGGAAGATCAAAATGGGCACCTTCTTTTTTCAGATCGGCGGGGGCCAAGTTGATTGTCATTTTCTTTGCAGGAAAAGTAAAACCGGTGTTTTTAATGGAGGCGCGTAACCGGTCTTTGCTTTCTTTAACGGCCAGATCGGGAAGTCCAACAATGGAGAGTATCGGAAGTCCTTGAGGAGAGATATCCACTTCAACTTCAATGAGATGGGCGTCAATTCCCCAAATGGCTGCGCTTAATATTTTGGAAAGCATATGATTCTATTACGGTTTTTAGAGATGCCCTTTATATCTTGCGCTCTGCCCGACGATATAACGGATCACGCAAGAATGAAATATCGGAGCCCTTAGTACGATTGACAAACCCGGCGAGAAAAGGCTGTAGGTCGGCGTCTAACTGCGTGGAAAATTGGAACCCATACGAGCTGCCAGAATCTTTTCTAGAGACTGTCATAATTTTGCCGAGAACAGCCTCTTTAAAATCTTTACCTTGATAAACACCACAAAAAACAATAGTCATTGTCTTTCCCAGATCAAACTGATGTTGTGTATGGAAAAGAATGCCACCCATACTCATATTTCCAATCGTAATTTCAATGGACGCTTCTTCTACCAAAATACTTGCACTCGTCGTTAAAGGAACACGTGGATATTTTCTTTTATCGGAACGTCTATTCACATTTTTTCTCCAAGAAGGAAAAACTATATATGGTGTTATCTTATTTTATTATCAACAGGTAGTACACATTTAAAAAAAAGCAATGCCCGTTTATGTTTATTTTTTTCGTCATGGGTTTGTTTTACATAATTCATTGTTTTTATTATATTATTTGTGATTATTTATTAAGCATTTCAATGTAATAAACCAATTTGCAAGGGGAAAAAAGCGTTTCAAGAATCGTTTTCCACAGATTTTCAACACCTTCTGTTGAGAAACGACGTTTAACATATTGGGTATTGTTAAAATCTCCATTGACGGAGCATTGACGCAATAAAAATAATAATAATTCCAATAGAAAATGTCCATTTTGAATAACGCAATCTAGATAATAACTCGGCACGATGATCTAAGTTAGGAATATCATTCAATTTACAACGAACGAAGCCAAAGAAATGAATTGAGATAACGAGTCCGACCAGTAAGACCTTAAATGCAAAGGCAGGAAGATATCCATCGGGAAAGTTTTCGTAGCCGGCGCGTCGAATCCCCAGGTTGACTCCGCCCGTTACAATCAAAATGAGTAGAAGCGGGGTGATATATTTTTGAAAGCGGTTGAGGAGTGTCAGTAGGTACTCTGGGGGTGCGGCATCAGACTTCACAAATGGGGCAATAATTAAGATCTGAAAAGCAAGACCTCCCATCCAAAAAATAATAAGAATTAAATGAATCCAATGATTTAAAACAGGAAAGAATCCGCTCAAGGCTACATCTCTTTCTTTGTGGGGTCTTTTAGGTAATCTTTCATTCGTTCCAGCATTTCTTCATCCATTAGTCCGATCTTCCCTTTTTGCTGCATATAGTCTTTAATATCAGTCAATCGTTTTGCCGCCTCGGGATTATCTTTGAGTCGCTTGATTTTCTCTTTGGCATCTTCAAACGCATCAAACGTCATTTCATTATATCCAAATGTCCGCAGCCGCTTCATGGCCTTCATCATCGCTTCGTTGCGATATTGCGTCAAAAGCTCCGATGTAATGGTGTCTTTTCCCGCCTTTCGCGCCTTTCGCTCTGCGGCTTTTTTGATGCCGCTTCGGACAAAATCAGGTGAGGTCATAAGCCGCTTCTCGGCTTCGGCGGTCCAAGCGACATCCGACTTTTTGGCGTCCCATATTTTTTGCAACGCATCAAGATCAATTCGGGCAATCCCCATCTCTCGCGCGAGGTCTTCCGCATCGGCTTTTAACATTTGGCCCAAGAAATCACGTGCCATTTCTGGAGAACTGGCAATTTTTTGCTCAAGTCGAACGGTTGCTGCATCCGTCCAAGGAATTTCTGGCAAGGCGTTCTCGCCCCCATTTTGTTGTTCATCGCCCAATGCCTCGGCCTTTTGCAAAAGCTCAAGGTCTACTTCAAGATGACCGCGTTCCAATGCGACTTCTTCAGCAATTCGTTTAATCATTGCGCGCATAAACTCAGGAACGCTTTCTAATCGTTCTTGGGCCTCGCGTGTCCACGCGACCGGCTTGATTTCGATACCGGCTTGATCATGTGCCGATGTCGCTCCCGATGCAATCATCGGGTTCATCATCTTATCTTTAAATTGATTCAGTACCTCCTCGGTGATGGTCGTGATTCCCAATTCGCGTGCCTTTTTATCCGAAAGTTTCCGCACCATGCCACGGAGGAAAAATGGAGCCTTCTTGAGGCGTTCCTCGGCTTCCGGTGTCCAAATAATTTCTTTCTCTTCCGAAGGGGCGACTTCTTTACTCTTTCCAAAAATCATGAGGGAATACTCCTACTTTTATCTTCTTCGTGACCAACAACTGGGACGTCGGCTGCAGACGTGACGACACCTGCAAGAGCTGCAATCTCGGAGGGGGCCGTCGCCCCCCGATTGAATTCTGAAAATTGGAACGATTTTCCCATTCGTATCTCCGCAGCCTCTCGAACCGTTTGCATCACCTCTGGCGTAATTAATTGAATACTGTTCTCTTTTGCATACCGCTCCACGCCGCTCCCAACCATCCCACGCGCAAACGAGGGAAGCCGATTCAAACGCTCCTGTGCGGCGAGACTCCACTCCAATGTAAATTTCATCTGCAATCCAAAAATTTGTTCCGATGCAAGAGAAATCTTTTTTCCGCCATATTGACCGGGTTGATAATTACACGCCGGGTCTTCCGCTAGATAATCGCCACTTGCCGCATAGGCGCGACAGCGACACCCGCCACAGATTTCGCTAAATTCGCACTCACCGCACCGTCCGCCTAAATGCGGCTCTCTTAAATCATTCAACACGGGAGAGTTGTTCCAAATATCATCAAATGTTTGTTGCCGCAGACTCCCCGCAGAAACCGGCATATAAGGGCATGGGGTAATATCCCCTTCCGGCGTAATTCTGCAATAATACTTTCCGGCGGGACAACTCCCTTGCGCATAATTTTTCAACATCGGAGAGTTGGGATCAAGTTCATAAATAATTTTTCGGAAATGCGGTGCACACTTTGCACGGAGAATCACGCCATTGGCACTTCCTATCGAGGTTGTCCACGGATCACCAAATTGATTAAATAATTCGCCCGAAAAGTTAGCATCTTTTGGGCCGACCCCTTGGACACGGGCGAGATACGTTAAAATCTCCCGATATTGCGAAGGTTGAATATCAATAATATTTTGGCCGCGACCTGTCTGAATCAGGAAAAAGAAATTCAAAACCTTGCAGCCAATATCTCGCGCAAAGTCAATCATGGCCGGAATTTCAGAAACGTTCCATGACATGATAGACATGTGAAGCGAAAAATCGAGGCCTTCGTCCTTTAAGTGTTGAATGCCACGAAGCGCATTTTTGAACGCACCGGGAAGTTGGCGAAATTTATCATGTCGTTCGGGATCAACAGAATCAAGGCTAATCGAAGCCCCTTGCAGACCGCTTGCGCGCATGGCACGCGCCTCTTTCTGTCCGAGCAAAACGCCGTTTGTCCCCAATACACAAGTAAATCCCTTATCCGATGCGTAGCCCGCGATATCAAAAATATCGCGTCGCACCAGTGGCTCGCCGCCGGTCAAAATCAAAAAGAGATTGGGGTTGACCTTGGCCATATCGTCTATGACCTTAAAACATTCGTTTGCCGTTAGGTCGGTTGAGATGTCAGCATGGGGAGCCGCGCTCATGTAGCAGTGGGTGCAAAAAAGATTGCACCGTGCGGTTAGGTTCCATGATACAGAAAATGCTTGATAGGCCATGATAACTTATTTATCGGCAATCTCTACGTCATTAATTACGTAGATCATTTTATTTAGAGTAACGACCTAATCTTTCACCACGACCACCGGAAGTGGGGATAGACTGCGAAGCAGTCGTACTCGGAGTGGCCGAGCCACCTAATAGCCTTGGTTTTTTAGGGTGGCCGCCCATTGATCCGTCACTTCGTCCAGTATATGACAAGTGATGGTTGAAATCCCCTTTTCTTTCGCGTAAGACTCCATCTCTTTAATCACGGTTGCCTGTACAAAAGAGGGAATTCTGGAAATCCGTGCCTCGGCCTCGGCATCCCAGACCAAAGCACGTTCCACTTTTCGTGAGGCCTGTGACCACTCGGTATATTTCTTACAAATGACGGCAGGATCAATTGTCGCAATCCCTTTCTTCCTCGAGTCTACTTCAATTCGCCAACTCACCATCTCACGCAAGAACCCCTCTGGCACTTGCAACAGGATTTGACGCGCCTCATCCGTCCATGTCACCTGCAAATTCGTCAACGACAATAATGCGGGATCAATCTTATGATAGTGCGAAGATTCTGCGCCACACAAAGAACAATGGTCGGGAATGGTTGTTTGTGCGATCTGGCTGCAAAGATCGCAGATAAAATAATCCAGCTCTTTTTGGATGGCGATAAATCGAGCACTGGGACTTTCGCAAACGGGGCAGTTTGCAGGAAGCGTTTCCACAATATGGCTGCAGACGCCGCAAAAATAAAACCGCTTTTCCGTCTCTTCTTTCTCACCGCTGGCCATCTTGGCCAATCTCTTTTTAATATCCTCAAGACTGACAGCGCCTGACAAAACCGCCTCCATCTCTTCGGTTGCCTTTTGAATACCAGCCTCCGCAACCTCTAACGTAATGTTGGAAATCTTCTCAGCATAAGCATATTGCTCAATATGTTGTTTCGTCGCATCCCGCATAAACCCAACCGGCACACGCGAAAGCCGTTCATTCGCATCTTGAGTCCATGTAAACCCTGCAACGGTTTGCGGCGGCAAAACAGATGGAACAGGGGAAGCAATCAACGACTGCGATGCCATTGTGAGAACCGCTTCCTCATTATCTTCATTTCCCTCAATGATGCGAACAGCAAATTCCTTGCTAATTGTGGTAAAGCCCATCTTCCGGGCCAGCTTTTCGGTCTTGGCCTTTGCACGTCGCCGCTCAAAACCTGCGGGAACCTTCCGAATAATATTTTTTGCCTCTTCGGTCCAGTCCAACGGAACGCCGTCATAACCCACTTCTTGGGTGATGCCCCCTTCCGCCTTGGCTGCTGCTTCAAAAATAGACTTATCAAGATAAGAGAAGGCGGTTCCCTCCGCATTACAAACCGGACAGCGCACCGGTTGTTCACCGCGCGCGGTATAGCCACAGCCGTTGCAAATATAAAAATCGAGTTTGGATTTTTCCTCGTAGAAGGAGGCCTTTTCAGCATCCACGTTTCCAACAATTTGGGTCATCATTCCGGCCATGCCGCCGCTTTTTAATGTCTCGACGACCCCATCGGATGCGGCCATCTTATTTCGATCAATCCCTTTTTCATCAAGTGATTGTCCCATGGCCCGCATTGCATCCATCGCGCCTTTCGGCAAGATTTCTCCAATCGCCGCATCCACCACCGCATTGCTAATAATGGTATGTCCTTTTTCCAATGCGTAACGATAGACGGCCGTTTTGGCCATTCCACGCGCGAAGACAGGCACCCGCTCCATGCGTTTTGAGGCTTCTTCCGTCCACGCAACCGTATATTCCGCAATCGCGTCAATCGGCGGAATAAATTTACGGTTGGAAACCAACACATTGCCCGGTGCCATCCGAATTAAATTTTCAGAATTGCTTCCGACATCCATGTCTTCATCAGAGTGAACACCAATGCGGCCAACGACGAGCAACCACGGCTTTTCTTTTTTGACATACTGCAAGACTTTCTCAAAGGGTTTTCCGTCGAGCAGGGCGGTTTTGATTTTAATCCCTTCGTCCTTTGCAACCGACTCGCAGATTTCAAGATGAGACTGATAGATTTTGGCCAACCCGGAATCAATCACCTCTTCGTGTAGTTTCTCTTGTTCTTTGAACCGAAAGACCTTTCCCGCCTCTTCGGATAAAACGCCAGAGATCGAATTAAACATCGCGTAATGAAAATAAGGATCAAACGCTGAGACAACCTCAATCTCCAAATCAAACGCCTTTGCCAAGTCAATCGCTGTTTTAAAGCCGCCAAAGGAGTAATGGCTACCATCTACCGCAACGACAATCTTCCCCGAAGGCTTTTCCCATTGTGTCTGTTTGACGACAAAGACATCGGATTTGCGAACCCGTCGGATCGTTCGTTCCGTCACGCTACCGATCACGGATTCCTTAACAGCCCCAACGCCAAGCACACCCAAGATCACCAGGTCATAGCCATTCTGAACGATGTCATCCACGATCACGCGAAAGTTTTTGCCTTCCAACGCCCGTCGTTCCAGCGGAACGTTTCCGTCGTTGCATTTTTCTGCAATCACATCCAGATAGGAATCGGTAATAATTTCAAGGCCTCGCGTAATCAGGGAGTCATGGATTTTGCGTTGCCGTTCGAGTTCGGTCTCATCATGATATTCTTCCGGCAGTCCCGCCTCCATCTGCTTGAATCGCTTGTCGTGTAATTTGGCTGCGTATGCATGGCTTCCGATAACCCGCGATCCAAATTGTTTCGCCAACATCACGCCAATTTCAATAGCCGTATTGGAGTAATCCGAATTGTCTGCTGGAATATAAATAGATTGATACATTAAATCTCCTTAATCAATAATCCCTCTTCTTACAATCATGCGAGAAAGTTTTTAATTGTATCACCATTATTTTATTTAAGACAAGACCATCCCTAAAACAGAGATAGGAGTTTAAAAAAGCTTGGAAGCCCTCTT